>JAMOSW010000025.1 GCA_027062725.1 Pyrodictiaceae archaeon
TGACCTGCCAAAGGCAGAACTCACAAGAGAAATGCAACTTATGATTAACAAACCCGTTTGCTATGTACTTGTGATATCCTGGGACGCGCAGAACTCACAAGAGAAATGCAACTCACCGGAATAGGGCGGGCAGAACCATACACATATGTCGCAGACAAGCAGAACTCACAAGAAAAATGCAACCTGACGATATACATCTTCGCGCCGTGGTCGCGCAGCATCTCGGCAGAACTCACAAGAGAAATGCAACCACATCATCAGCTATCCTACATATTACCGCCTTCAACTGTTTTTTGAAACACTCACAAGAGAAATGCAACGTCCGTCCTCGCTCAGCGCCCGTATGAGGTGCTCCTGGGGAAACACTCATAGAATTGCAATACTCGAGAAAGCATGAGGCAGAGGCAGGAGAGTTAGGAACTCCGGACCAGAGCTCAGAGGAGAAATGCAACATACTCGAGGTCCTGTTTGTCTTCCTTACGAAGAACCTAGAGGGGAACGGAGCTTGTACGAGTTCTCAGCGCTAGATGTAGTGGAGAAAACCTTCGGTTTATCCCGGGTAGTGGTCATGCTGGGCTCTGGCGCGGCACTTCTTCTCCTTCTTCTCTGGGGGCTCTGGTAGTGGCAAGATTGTACCCCAGCCTACCTCCCTGTGTACACCGAAGCCCTGCATGTAGGCCTGGGGGAGGCTTCTCGCAGTCGTGGCTTCCAGCACGGCTCCTGGGAGTATTGCTGCGTGGTAGGGGCGGCGCCGGTTCCTGCAGAGGCTGTAGCCTAGGCCTATCGCTGTTAGTCTTAGCCTTCCCCAGGCTAGGGGCCTCGGGCCGGGTTCTAGTCCCAAGGCGCGGAGGAGGCTGGGTATCAGTCTGCGCGGCTCCTCCTCTACCGTGTATGCGCTGCTGGGAACGAGCAGGGGCGTAGCTATGTAGAGGTAGCTGCTGCCCTTCCAGAGTGCCTGTGCAAGCTCTAGGCCCGGGACGTGGCTCGTGACATGTATCCTTGCTGGCCGTGTTTCGCCGCCGAGTGGCGCTAACGCGCCATCCAGTAGCTCTTTTAGGGTACCCGTATCTATCCCGCAGTTTTCTGCCATGTATGCCTCGACTAGGATGCCTGCTGTGTCGGCTTTGGCCGGGTTGAGGCCTAGGCTGCATGCGGCGGAGGCGGCGCGGAGCGCCTCAAGGGGATCCGTGTACACTGATGTGTATATGTTGCTCTCGATGACTGTCTTCGAGAGGTTGTTTATCGCTATGCCTACGGTCTGTATGCCGGCTGTGCTCGTGGTGCACACCTTTAGCTTGTCTCCCGGGTTGGCTACACATAGGAGGCCCTGGCTGCGGCCGAGGGGGGCGCAGAGGAGCCACTTGTCGCCTTGGCGCGCGTAGAGGTAGGGGCCGCGTAGGGTGAAGCCGTCGCCCTCGGGGCAGAGGAGTAGCCTGAGGCCACGCTTCACGTCGCTGAAGGGGTCGGGGCCTGCCTGGGGCGTGCATAGGGGCTGTTTCTTCGCGGCCAGGGCTGCGCCGGCCAGTACCCCAGCTGTGTTTGAGGGTAGGGGTACTGGGCTGCTCTGCGCGTATGCCTGCGGGCCGCGTGTCTGTGGGCCGAACTCGCCTCCCCAGCGGAAGCTGTACTCGAGCGTTAGGGGCTTGAAGACTATGCCCGCCACGGGTCTGAGCATGGCCGCGTCACCTCCCTGCCGTATAGAGGACCTTTACGGCTCTCACGAGCTGCCATGGGAGCGGGAGACCAGTCCGGTCCCTGGCCTTCACGTAGGTGCTGCTGCAGTATGTGGCTAGCCTCTTCGCTTGCTCCGCGGCGTCTTGTCTGCTGTTTCTCTCAGCCAGCATTGCCGCCAGCCTCTCTGTGGCTACGCGCGCCCAGATGTCACAGTTCCTCATTCTCTCGGCGAGCCTGGCAGCTGTCTCAGCCTCGCGCTCGAAGTCGTACAGTATGCTTCTGGAGACCTTTCTTGTTCTCAACGCCTCTAGGAGCCTGGCAGAGACCTCCAAGGGGCCAGCCACGGTATGGGAGCAGGCTCCACCGGTGCATGCCGCGATATTGTTCTTCGCGGAGCAGGGCGAGAGGTTAGGGAGCGCGGCTAACGCCTCGGCCTCCCTGGCTGCTATGCCGGATACTCTGCCGTAGGAGAGGAATACCATGTCCTTCGCGGAGCAGGTCTCGGAGCAGTTGTTCCCCGTGGCCTGTACCGTGCATGCTGATACGCTGTCCTTGAGCTCTTCCAGCTCGCCGGCGGCCGCCCACACTGCCTGGAAGGGGTCACGGTAGTGTGCCACGTATACGCCGTAGCTCCTGCCGTACGCCACGGGCGCAGCGTAGACGGCCCCTACGGGGGTCACATGGAAGCCCGGAGCTGTGCCCAGCAGCCCCCAGTAGTTCCTCCTCGTGAGGACCACTATAGCCGCAGCTGCTGAGCCCGTGCCGAGCTTCCTCAGGTGGCCCGGGAGCAGCCCGAGGGGGGTGGCGGCTAGTGTAGTGCCTCCCGTCCTCGCCTTCAGCCAGGCATTCACCAGGCTCTGGAGCTGCTCGGGATCCATGTTGCCCGGGGCAAGCGCCGCGACATCGTCGCCGCCGGCGTAGACAGGGAAACCTCCCAACGCCTCCACTATGGCCGCGTCGTAGAGGGCTGTTAGCATCTGCCCACGCGACAGGGCAGCATAGTAGGATGGAGTTATTACCACGGTCGGCTCCTCTGCCAGCTGCATGGACTGCTTTGCGAGGAGCGAGAGCAGCCTAGCATAGCTCCTGTAGTGTCTGCCCAGGGTTGCCCTGGCGTCAGCGTTCTCTACGCCGCGCTCCAGGAGCTTCTCGACGTAATCCTCTGGGCTGCTGTAGTCCAGGATACCGCGTACAATGCACGACCCGAAGAGGTCGCCGTCGCCACGCACGACAGTATAGTACTTGTTGGTTGCAACATTTGTATGCCTAGCGGCCTCGCTGAGCGCCTCACAGACCTCCCTCGGCAAGCCGGTGCTGTCGACACAGCCATCCGCGTCGCGCAGAGCCCCCGATCCCATAGCGTTGGAGAAGTCGTAGTAGGCCTCGAGGGCTCCAAGCACGCGCAGTAGCCTGCTGTAGAGGCCTCTATCATGCACCCTGTTCGCAACATAGAGCTGGAGAGGAGCGGCTACATAGTCCTCGGCCTTCTCCAGGCCCCCGATACCCCGCTTCCTAAGGTCGGCCTCCAGGCTCTCATAGATCTTGTTAAGCAGACCTTGGTTCTGGACCAGAACTTCTATGAGGGCTAGGTACCGGCTCGTCACGGAGAGCTCGGGGGTTGAAGGCACGCGTGGGTAGACCCTTACGTTCTCAGCCTTGTAAAGGTTCAAGGAGTCCATCACAGCGCCTAGGGCCCTCTCGAGAGTCATGAGGCGACGTATGAGGCAGTAGGGGCAGAGCCTCTCACCCTCAGTGAACATGCTCGGAGGTATACCTGCCAACCCGCGTAGAGCTTCGCGTGCACCCTCACCTATGTAGACTACTGAGGGGAGGCGCCCGCAGACACTACACTCGTGGAACCCGGGCGGCTTCGTATTAGGTCTCTCGAAGGCTCTACGGGTCAGCTCCTCCAGGGTCTCTGCTATACGGTAGCCGGGTTCTAGCGCTAAGCCACCCTCTAGGCCGTGCTCCTCCGCGCTGGGTATTGCCTTTGAGAACATGTAGTGGAGCAATAGCTTCCTCGCTAGCTCCTCGGCGTCGCCAGCATTGACCTCGGTCTTCTTCAGCACGTCGGCGAGACCAGCCGGCTTTTGGAGAGCCTCCCTCACCTCGTTGAGGAGCTTCCGGTATGCCTTCTCTACATCAACCACTACGACTCTTAGCCGCAGCGGTGGCTCGGCGGCGGCAGCCTCCAGGTACCTCTCGGCTTCCTCCTTGGACCAGCCGTCTAGAGCGCCAGCGCTCTCCAGGATAGCTGCGAGGCCTCCGGCTTCCTCCCTAGACCCGTAGGCCCCTATGACTGCCTTGGCGACCCCTTGCCAGGCCTCGCGGAACCTCTCGGTGAAGTATCTGCGTAGCTTCTCCTCGTCGCACATTGCTAGAGCGTCGAGGAGCCGCTCGGCGCTATCCTTATTGACTGTGTGCATTCTCTCGGCCTGGGCCTGGAGGCGCTGCTTCTCTTCCAGGTCTATGCAGGGCAGGGCGAGGAAGAACGTGCCAGGGACTATTGGCTGGTTTGCCGCGCCGCCCCAGAGGAACGCGTCGCGGGCAAGCCTATCCAGCTCCAGGAGCGCCTCGACGATGCTCTTACCGGCGTCAGCGCCGCTCTCCTTGACCACGCTTTCTAGCTCTTTGAGCAGCGTTGCTATGAAGAAGTGGTTTGCGAGCGGGTACGGCGAAAGAACGATGTCGGCGCCCAGGAGCATCACGGCCTCGGCTACTGTGTACCACGCCAAGGCCGAGACTAGCCAGGAGCCTGCCCAGAGGTCACGCGTCTTCCTAGCAGACGAGATGAACTCCTGTATCCCAGCAACGTCGAGCTTCACCATGAAGCCGCCTAGGCCGCCCTCAGGGTAGAGCCAGTTAGTCATCGAGCACGCCGCATAGACGTGGTCAAACACTGTGTGTGTCGGCGTCCTCGTGTCGGCCAGCGGAACACAGCCCCTGCACACGCTATACCACATAGGCTCCAGGCTGAACAACAGCACGTTGTAGAGCAGGGGCAGCGGGGCTCCCAGGAGAGCCTCCACGATGCCGCGCAGCTTCTCAACAAAGCGGCACACAGCCCCAACCTGGGGGACTGTTGTAGGCTTGTAGGCAAACCTCGGATCGAGAGGGTTCACGTACCTCGCTTCGCCGTACCCTACACGGGCGTTCCTCAGCTCCTTCCTCCGGTAGGTGAGGACCCAGCGGTCTAGGGCAGCCGCGAGCCTATCAGCCTCCGAGACCAAGCTCCTCCCGTCAAGTATGAGCTCCGCAACTCTCTTTGCGAGCTTCTCGCCGAGAGGCTCGAGGATATTGAGTGCGGCTGCTGCAGCATCAAGCTCATGTGCGTCAGCCTCACTATTTAAATCTCTCACGAGGTGCTTGCAGTGCCTCGCCCCAGCAGGCTCCCCGCTGCCCGTTTTCCTTGCAAGCACGCGCCCGACTCCACCGAAGGCTGCAGAGACGACCCAGGGCTTCCAGGCGGGATCGTGGAGCAGCGAGGCAAGCTTCACTACAAGGAGGGAGTCGCCGGCCATAGTCTTCACCTCCCCCACTTAACCCCGCCACTGCGGCGATGCAGGCGAAGAGCAACAAGCTGAAGAGAAGCGTCCCCCTCACTACTGAGCTCTCCGTAGCCTTTACCGGTTCTTGCCCCAACACCCTCCCTAAGCGCGTTAACGAGGAGCCATGCGAGCGCCGAGACGCCGTCCGAGAAGCTCCTGCTGCCGCCCAGCAGCCTGGCGAGGGAGCGGGCAGCCTCCTCCCCACCGGGGTCAAGTGAAACCACTAATCGGAACACTGTGCCAGGCGCCACGGCGAGATGGGGGACCGGCACGGGACTGGCCTCGAGCTCGTCGCCAACCGGTTCTCCTCCACGATAGTAGTGGGGAGTAACCACGTCGGGCTCCAGGAGCCCGCAGCCAAGGCTCCCGGTGCCCCGCGCCACAGGGTAGGCATCGTAGAAGGTTACGAGGCCAGCCCAGCCCCCCTCCTTGCGCGCAACAGTAGGCACGTCGCCGAATACCTCAACGAACCATTGGATCTCATCGCCCTGGGCGAGGCGGCCTACTGTTGCGCCAAAGAGCTGGAAGACGCGCTCGGCGCACTCTCTCCTCCTCTCCATGTTGGCTAGCTCGGCACAGCTGCGCAGGCTCCAGCTCCTAACAAGCCCCTTAAGCGACGAGCCTGGTATATAGGGTAGGTCAAACACCATGTCCCACGCCAATCCGACCTCGAACACGGCCGCAAAGATGCCGGCACTGGCACCTATGAGCAGCTTGGATGCAGCGCGATACCTTGCATCAACGAAGCCGAAGCCAAGCCTCCTCAAGCCGTCGACTAGAGGCCCATAGTAGTGCTCCTCTATCCCCTCCAGGCTTTTGCAGATATTCTGCTCCGCCTCTGTCTCCGAGAACAGCTTCTCCAGAATCCTCTGCTTCAAGGCATTCATAGCTTCGTCAAGGCTCCTAGGGCTGCTCGACTTCAGGACGTCGCTAAAGGTCTCCCGGGCAACCTCGCTGACAGAGAGGGCATAGTGGCGCTTTACATGCATCCCGGAACCACCCCGCAACACAACATAATATGATGCTAAAACATGAGCTGTGGAGCTAGTTAAGGAGAAACATAAGCCACTCTATTGACGCGTTGAGAGCCTCAACGACAACCTCCTTAGCATCACGAGGCCGCCGCTTTGCATTGGCGGACGGCGGGTACTTGACACCGCCCTCGTCTTGCGGGCAATTGTTAGAACCGAGTCTAGGGCTAATAGCAATCTTGTAGACACCAGCCACATGAACAAGAGGATTATAACTCTTTAAGCCATGAACTCCAATGTGTACAAGATTCTGTGTCCCGATAAGCAAGTCGACAAAGTCGTTTAGGGTTGCGAATGGCTCCAGCAGCGCGTAGCAACCTCCACCACCGCAGTAAGTCGTCACAGCCACCGGAGAGGCGCGTCTAACCTCTCTGAACTCGCCCTCCACGCCGCATGTGTGACAGTTCTCCTCCAGGGCCCAGAGGTCGCATTCGGCAACCTGATAGCCCGTGACAACTTCCCGGCCGCAGACGCGCGCCTTGCCCTGTCGAGGTAGCCCAAGCACCCATGTGTGGTAATTCGTACCAGGCTCGTTGACGTCCTTACCGGAGCATAGCTTCCACATAACCTTCATCGAGGCCCTCCCAACAGCGCTAAGAGCGTCGTGGATTTCGGCTACAGGTCTACGGCCGTGGCAGCAGCCGGGCTTGTTTCTCGCAGCAAGCTCTAGGAGGGCGTAAGGACACGGATGCTTGACCCCCTCCACTACCCTGGCACGGGATATTGCGACATCGAGGCTCGGGACACGGAGCAGGGCCGGCTGCTGAGGCATGGAGGGACATTGCTGGCTGAGGCCAAGCAGTCTGCAGGCCTGCTCAACTATCCACCTACCCGTTCCTTTGAACACGTTTCCGGCGTTATGCGGCTTGCCTAACTTGCTTTTACTGAACCAATCCAATATTCCACTTACCTCTTCAACAGGTCCGCTTGTTGCTATCTCCTCTAGGAAGAAGCGGCCGAAGCCACGGCTCGTAGCCTTCCCTATGCCGAGGAAGGCTAGGGCGTAGGCTATGGCGACTGTTGCAAGCTGAGCTTCACCTGGGTTAAGGCTGGAGGATGCCCGTTCGTATATGTCTACACTGAGCTGAACTGCTCCCGGAGGAAGAGGTTGATTCTCGAAGAGCCTCCTAGCGCTTTCCTTACCCTGAGCTAGGAGGCGTACGCGTGGTATTTCCATAAGCTTCAGTATACTCTCAGGTATGCTTATGTCTAGCTTCTGTAGCATATACTTGTAGTTGTGGTAGCGTTTTCTGGCCTTACCCTTTAGCAAGACCTTGCTGTCAACACCGAGACGCGCACGAAGGTTAGTGAACGCGTCTTCTTCAAGCCCGGTTATTATGTCGACTTTCCTGCTCTCGAGACTCTTTAGGTCAGTATATGCCTTGAAGTGTAGGTAGCATCCTTTGCAGCCGTTCTGTGGCAGCAGGTCGTGGTTGGGCGTGGCATGCACACGTATTATTATCTTAGATGCGTGTCCGGTGTCTCCGAATATGCGTGAGGCTATTGTGTCAACATCTTTCATGCTGCTAGGTGCTCTACCAAGCCTTGCTTGGGCCGAGGCCTCGGCTGCGCGGAGCAGCCACCGTGTCCTGCCGATGATGGACTTAGCGTCTGGGAGCCAGGGGCCTATGACCTTGTCTCCGATTATGTTGTAGGTGGCTCCCCCCAGGGGGCCTCCCGTCCAGAGCGGAGTCACGTTGGTGAAGACGAGTTTGGCCAGGTGGCGGGCCATACGTCTAACCACCTTTCCCCCGCGGCTACCCGTAGAGTGCTGTGGCCAGTTTCTTCACTTCCTCAGCGTACTTGAGGACAAGTCTCTCGGCGCTCACACCCTCGGACGTGATCTTCTCGAGGCATGCTACTAGCCCGCTATCTAGCCTGCTTACGTCGTTGCCGCAGCCTGCCACTGTGGAGGCGTAGGCTATGAGCAGTGCAGCCACATGGGGGTAGCCTCCGCCCTCGCCGCTAAGATCCTTGCATATAGCGTCCCGGCTCTGCCTGCTCTGCCTGCCAAGGATTACGTTGACGGCGTCGCTGTAGGCTCTCCTCTTGCCTCCGTCAGTCAGCTTGGAGAGCATAAATGCAAGTGCTGGCACGAGGCCTGATTGGAGTATTAGCTGTGGCGCGTCCTTTGCCCGCCTAGCCAGCGCGTCCGCCTTGAGATTGCCGCCCTTCATGCAACTTGCTCGCAGCGCCTGGTCGAGTCTCCTTACAGCCTCGAGGGCTGCCTCAAGAGGCTCCTTGGGCAGCTGCTGAGGGCTGCTCACTGCCCATCACCCTTAGAGGGGCATGGCTTGAGCTTTAGGAAGAGCACGCCCTTGCCTATGGTCTCCTTGCCGCCCACTATGGCGTATGTCTGGCAGCTATCGCCGCTCATACGTTTCATGAACTTACCGAGAAGGGTAGATACATCACTGCTATCACGTACTATGCAGTTGTTTCCATTGTCTTTGGCTAACTCCTTGCAGCAGTATTTGTTAGCCCTCGGGGTTAGCGCAGCAAAGCCACCGAGGAACACCGTTCCATGCGGGATATACTCCTCGGTCCACAGCGCGCTTCCGGCGACAGTCTTCTTGTCAACGCGGAGCTTGACCCTAGTCAGCCGGATAAGCCCCTTCTCTATGAGGACCGGGCCGTCAACGTCGGAAACCACTACAAGCCTCGAGGGTATGGCTGAGGCCAGGCCACCCAGGTCCCGGATTATGTTTAGGCCGTTACAGCTCTGCTTGATCCGCCTACTATCATTGTTATCTTCTTTAATGTTGAGCTCGGTTGCACCCACGTATACTTTTTCTCCTTGAATACTACAAGCCACGGCCTTGCCTTCGTCAAGTTCTAGATCCTTAACGTTTTTGAGGAACTGTTTCAGCCCCTCTAGTTCCTCAGTCTCCTCGTTCTGATGCTTGTTCATCGTATCTATTGCTTCAAGTATTGCTGCCGCTCGGGCAGCAAGGTAAGGCGTGGTCACATAGAGGTAGCCGTGGCTGAGGCTCGGCACCGGGAAGAACAGTGGCACTAGATCAAGCACTGACAGCAGACCCGCGGCAGGTTCCCCACCGAGCTCGTGGCCGAAGAGGCAGCAACATAGGGGGCAATTCTCGCAGTTTATGCGTCCATTGTTGTCGAAGCATACCTTGTTGTCCTCTTCTGCTCGTCTGCCGCACTCAGCCTTGAACGCACCTTTGACGCTCGAAGCGTACACCATCGGGTAGCCCATGGGGTCGCGCTGAACAGGCAGATCAACGGTGCCTGGGGCTCTGCCTACGCCAGGATGCAGCGCTGTGACAGCATAGCCTAGGACCACGAAACCGCGCGGGCGGGACACAGTCGGCCACCTGAGAGGTCTAGGAGGTGCAATAGTCCACAAGAGACCCGGCTACTTGAATAATAAAAACACTAGCCTCCCTTTGCAAGGCGCCGGCTGCTTAACACCGGCTCCAGACACACCATCGAGCCGGCCTAGGGCTGGCGCGCTCTTCTTCTCTCCGTGTCTCCTTGGGTCGCGTGCATTGTGGGCAGTGTGGGGCGCGGCGGATCGTGATAACCCCTCTTGTTGTGGGGTCTCCGGGGGCGCCTCTCTCTGTGGGGTGTGCTGTGGCTCTGCCGGTGCTGGAGGGCCGGCTTGGGGGGCTCGTGGCTGGCGCGTTCCGGGTGCTCTCGGCTGCTGCCTCGCGCGGGGTCTGGGTTGTGGGGTTTA
>JAMOSW010000026.1 GCA_027062725.1 Pyrodictiaceae archaeon
AATTGGGGCTGTTCCAGCCATCACCCCAAGAGAAAGACAAGAACACATAAAAGGGAACAGAGAACCCGCTTCTATTCGGCTCCACAACGGAACCATACCAGAAGAACTCACAAGAGAAATGCAACGGTACTGAGGGGCGACACGGGCGAGGCTGCGATGGTGGTGGCGTGAAGAACTCACAAGAGAAATGCAACCGCCTACAAGGTAACCTTCCTCGTCGAGGAGCTCGGCGTCCGCGAAGAACTCACAAGAGAAATGCAACTGGAGCCGTTCCGTCTAAGCTTCAACCTCGACTCCAGGATAGAGTACATGAAGAACTCACAAGAGAAATGCAACCTATCATATCTTGTAACAGGTCAATTATGTCATTCACTACCGTGAAGAACTCACAAGAGAAATGCAACACCGGCTTAGCAGGCCAGTGGCAGACTCCGTAGTGCCACGAAGATGAAGAACTCACAAGAGAAATGCAACTGAGTGCCGTGGCCGCGGGGTCCGCTGCCCTGATCCTCATTCTCGCAGAACTCACAAGAGAAATGCAACAGACCCTGGAGATAGAGGTGTAACATTATGACAAGCAACACTTTCGAGCAGAACTCACAAGAGAATTGTAACGGCGTCTCATGCAACACCCGTTGAAATTACCCCATGCCCCGGAACTCGCAAGAGAATTGTAGCTTGTGTTTGCATGGTTGTGGCCGTGGTCTCTGCCGTGGGTGCGATATGGAAGAATCTACAGGGAATGCGATGTGACATTGTATCCTAACGTTTGTGTAGAATGGGCTGTAGGGGGCAAGACCTGTGCGGAAATGTAGCTAGGCGTTGTTGTGGTGTGTGGTCGCGTATGGGGTGGGGACCCTCTGGCGGGATACTGTGTGCTGTGAAAAACTGTGGAAGAGGGGATTGTTCCCGGGGGCTCATGCTTGTGTGAGTATTGTTACTCCGCGTGGGTAGTGGGCTCTTAGGGCTAGGGTTTCCCAGGCTCGTAGCCTGTGGGCTCCGGCTTCTACGCCGAGGTCGTCGATGCGGGTGTCGGTGCCTATGACTATGTCTAGTACGGTGGTGTCGCGTGGGGCTAGTATGGCCTTGTCGGGTGGTAGGAGTGGGTGTCTTACGACTTTGGCTAGTTTCTCGAGCCTGGCTAGCTCCATTATGCCGGTTTTCTCGTGGACTGCTAGGAGCTTGGCGTAGCGCTGGGGCGGGATGATGAGCACGTAGGGGCCGGTGACGCCCTCTGTCTCCATCCTGGCTATTGCCTTGGCTATGTCGTCTACTGCCTCGCCTGGCCGCTCCCAGCTGCCCATGTTCGCCTCTAGGGCTCCTTCGAGGCCTAGGAGGGATTCGAGTAGGAGCCGTTCTTCCGAGGCGACTAGGCGGCGGGCGGCCTGGGCGACGATGGGGGTGTGGTCGTCTGTGCCGAGCCTCCGCGCCCTCTCCAGCAGCCGGAGGGGTATGAGGAACTCTATTGCGACCTCGCGGAGGGACACTATGTTCTCTGTCTCGACTGTCACGGCCTGGCCGGAGTAGGCGACAGACTGGACCGTGACGTAGTCGACGCCGGGCCCGACCCTCGTGACGGGCAGGTGCTTGCGGAGCAGGCGGAGCCTCTCAGCCTCCTCCCTGAATACCGCAACCAGCTGGGCCTCGAGTGCGGCCTCCGCGGGGTCGCCAACGCCGGCCCTCTTGTCGAGCTCATGGCTGAGCCTCTCCCCGGCCTCCTCGAGCCTCCGGAGGGCCTCGGAGAGCTCCTCTCCGAGCCTCACCAGGTCGTCGCCCTCCTTGTCCCCGCCGCCGGAGGTGAGCTCCTTCACCTCCTCGAGGCCGCGGAGTAGCTCCTGTGCCTGCTCGGGCTGGAGCCTGAGGAGTAGGCCGGCGAACTCGCCGAAGTGGGTCATCTCCTCGCGGGCCACGTCCTCGAAGACGCGGCGGACGGCGGGGTCCTTGGCGTGCCGCGCGACCTGGAGGTAGAAGCTTATCGCGTCAAGCTCGGCTATGATGGCGAGCCGTAGGGCGTCGAGGGTGTCGCCCTTCTCCAGCGCCTCGCGGGCCAGGTCCAGGGGGTGTTTCGCGAACAAGGCACAACGCCTCCCAGGTATGAGTAGGGTCTGGGCCGTTCTGCGCAACCACACCCTAGAGCCGAAGCTGTTACTAAAAAGAGCCTGCTACGGATAGGGACGTGGTGTGCAACATACGCCAGACTCGGCGGCCAGCAATAGGAGCAGTGCCGCTGGGGGTGAAGAACGGCTACGGCCAAGAACGCGTGGCGGACCCGGCCACGCCCGGCAAAAACAGGTGAAGGGGCCCCCTAGGGGCGCCTACCTGCCCTTGAACCTGGGCTTCCTCTTCTCGAAGAACGCCGCCACACCCTCCGCGACGTCGTCGGTGCTGAAGAGTAGGCCGAAGAGGCTGCTCTCCAGCGCCATGCCGGCCCATATCGGCGCCTCCATGCTTATCTGTATCGCGTACTTCGCAGCCATTAGGGCTAGCGGGGCTTCTCGGCGAGCTTCATCGCGAACTGCCGCACCTCCTGCTCGAGCCTCTCCGGCGGCACAACCCTATCCACAAGGCCCATCTTCGCCGCCTCCTTGGCGGGTATTATGTCGCCGGTGTAGATGAGCTCCTTCGCCTTGCTCCTCCCTATGAGCCTGGGGAGCCTCTGCGTGCCGCCAGCGCCGGGTATGAAGCCAGGTTTATCTCGGGCTGGCCCAGCATAGCGGTCTCGCTCGCTATCCTGAAGTCAGCCGCCATCGCCAGCTCGAGGCCGCCACCGAGCGTGAACCCGTTCAGCGCCGCGATGACGGGCTTAGTGTAGTACTCTATCTTGAAGAGGACCTCCTGGAACTTCCGGGAGTATATCATGGCCTTGACGGGCGTTATGCCTATGAAGCTCTGCACGTCCACGCCCGCGCTGAACGCCCTGCCCTTGCCCGTCAACACCACGACCCGGACCCGCTCGTCCTCCTCCAGCTCGTCCAGGGCCCTGATAAGCTCCTTGAGCGGCTCCACGCTTATCGCGTTCAGCTTCTCCGGCCTGTTCAACACAACCCAGGCAATCGGCGGCTGAACCCTAACCACAATGTTCTTCATCTTCCGCTCCTCGACCTCGCCGTACTCGTAGAAGCCCTTCCCCGTCTTCACGCCCAGGCGGCCCTCCTCAACCATCCTCCGCAGCAGCGGGTCTGGCTCGTACTCCTCCCAGCCGGTCTTCTCCCGAAGCCCCTCCAGCGCCCTCACTATCACGTCTATGCCTATCTCGTCCGCGTACTGGAAGATGCCCTTAGGGAGCCCAAGGCCAAGCCTCACCGCCTTGTCTATGTCGTCCCTGGCGGCGATGCCCTCCCCAACAGCCCCCAGTTCGTCATAGCGTACTATGGTGCGCTTAAGGCTGGGGCGACGGTTACGCCGGTGAACGTGCTCTACACGGGTTTCGAGCTGGCTAGGTAGATAAGGAAGAGTGGTGCCCGTGTGCTGGTGGCCCTTGACCTCTTCGCGGATAAGGTGTTGGAGGCTATCAGGGAGCATGGGGCGGAGCTTGACGCCGTAGTGTTCACGGGTGTGGCCGACTACCTGCCCAGGTTGAAGGGGCTCCTCTACCGGCTCGCCGCGCGGCCCCCCAAGCTCCCTGTGGATGGGAGGCGGTTCTTCCTCCTCCGCCGCTTGCTGCAGGAGAGCGAGCCCCGGCCGCCTGCTGTGGAGATCGATCCTTGCCGCGACCTCGCCACGCTGATGTTTACTGGTGGCATCACGGGTGTCCCGAAGGATGCCAAGCTGACCTACTACAACCTGGCGGCTAACGTGCTGCAGGTTGACGCGCGGTGGAACCAGGGCAGCACACCAACCATTATGTCCCTGCCCTTGCTGCCCTGGTTCCACATCTACGGCCAGACCGTGGTGCTCCATGTGGGCATCTACCGGGCGGCGACGATACTAGTCTACCTCCGGTTCGAGATGGAGCGCATACTCGCCGACATAGGCCGGTACAGGGCGAACATCTTCCACGGCGTGTCGACGATATACTCGAAGATCCCCTCGCTGCAGGAGGAGAAGCTTCGGCGCTACAACCTGCGCAGCCTCGAGGTCTGCATAAGCGGCGCCGGTGCCCTCCTCAGGGCCGTGGCTGAGAGGTTCGAGAAGCTAACCGGCGCTAAGCTTAGGGAGGGCTACGGCCTTACTGAGGCCAGCCCAGTGACACACATAAACCCGATATATGGCAGGGTGAATGTGGGGAGTATAGGCATCCCCGTGCCGAGCACCCTCGCGGCCGTCGCTGACCCGGATAGGCCGGTGCTGCTGCCGCCCGGGGAGGTTGGCGAGATAGTCGTCTCCGGGGCCTCAGGTGATGCAGGGTTACCTCGACGAGGAGGAGACTAGGAAGGTCATATTCGAGTGTTGTGGGCGCTGGTGGCTACGCACTGGCGACATGGGCTACATGGACGAGGAAGGCTGCTTCTTCATTGTTGACATAAAGAAGGACGTGATAAAGTACAAGGGCTACGGCGTCTACCCCAGGGAGATTGAGGAGGTCCTCTATATGCATCCCTGCGTCCAGGACGCTGCCGTGATAGGCGTGCCGCACCCCCACGTGGGGGAGCGCATCAAGGCCTTCGTGGCCCGAAGTCCGGCTGCGAGGACAAGCTGAAACCGGAGGAGATACTGGAGCATGCCCGGCGGCACCTGGCCCCCTACAAGGTCCCCAAGGAGGTCGAGATAAGGCGGAAGCTCCCCAAGAGCGCCGTCGGGAAAATACTGAGGAGGGTCCTGCGCGAGGAGGAGCTGAAGAAGAGGGGCATCAGCGGCTAGCCCCCTGCCTGGAGCCTCAGCTTTATCCAGCAGAGGCCCTGCCTCTTCACCACCAGCCTGAGCTGCCCGTCCTCGCCCCTCTGCGGCTCCACTGTGGCGTCGACGCCGTGGCTACGGAGGAGGCCTTCGAGGAGCTTGGGGAAGGGGCAGGCGGCCCATGGGATCTCGGCAAGACCCACACTCTTAGGGCAGTAGCGGCACTCGTCGCCCCCCAGGCCGATAAGCATGGTGTCTCCATGTACCTCTATCTCGACACGGGAGCCTATCTCGAGGGCCCGGTTGAGGGCCTTGACTAGCTCTTCTGCGTCGTGGCGGGGGTCGCCGGTGGGCTCGGGCAGTAGATCCATGGCGCGGAGGTAGGCGTAGAGCTTGGGTGCGGCGCTCTTTGCAAGGAAGTTGGCTGTTGCCTGGTTGAGCATCTTGGCCTCGGAGAGCGAGGCGAGGAACACGGCGAAGAGCGCCTGGCAGGGGGTGACACCGCGCTCTGTGGCTACCTTCTTCACCCTATCCTGGAACCCCCCTCCTTGAGCCACGGTGTTTGTCGCCTCCAGGTGTGTTAAACAAAAGCCACGTCCGGCTAATTAACGCGTAGCCCTCTGGGCTCCTCGGCGCGGGCTGCGTGGCCGGGAGGATGGTGCACTGTGCAGCAGGGGGACGCCCAGGCTGCGGAGGAGCTGACGCGTAGAGGCCTTGAGTTCATAGAGGGCCTGGACAGGTTCGCCGGCCTCGAGCGGAGGTGGCTGGTCCGCATCCCCGGCGAGAAGACCAGCCCGGAGTACGGGACCCCTCCCTGGGCTAGGCCTATCGAGCAGCACATTAGGCTAGGCGTGATACCCCTTGACAAGCCGCCGGGCCCCACGAGCCACGAGGTGGTCGCCTGGGTCAAGAGGATGTTCGGGCTCAGCAAGGCGGGGCACGGCGGCACGCTCGACCCGAAGGTGACGGGGGTTCTCCCCGTCGCGCTCGAGGAGGCGACGAAGGTAATCGGGCTCGTGGTGCATACGAGCAAGGAATACATGTGCGTCATGCAGCTCCACAGCCCCGTGGAGGAGGAGAGGCTCCGCCGTGTCCTCTCCATGTTCGTCGGCGAGATCTACCAGCGGCCCCCTCTCCGGAGCAGCGTGAAGCGCGCCCTCCGCACCAGGAGTATACACGAGATAGACCTCCTCGAGTACAACGGCCGCTACGCCCTCATGAGGGTCCTCTGCGAGGCCGGCACCTACATGAGGAAGCTCTGCCACGACGCCGGCCTCCTCCTCGGCGTCGGGGCGCACATGAGGGAGCTCCGCAGGACAAAGAGCGGCCCCTTCCGTGAGGCCCACGGCCTCGTCCGTCTCCAGGAGCTGAGCGAGGCACTCTACCGCTGGAAACGCGAGGGCAAAGAGGACCTCCTCCGCAGCTACATACTCCCCGTAGAGTACGCCGTAGCCCACCTCCCCAAGATAGTGATACGCGACACAGCGGTCGACGCTATAGCGCATGGCGCTAACCTAGCGGTGCCGGGCATAGTGAGGCTCCACGACGGCATAGAGCGGGGAGACCTAGTGGCCCTCTTCACCCTCAAGGGCGAGCTCGTGGCGGTAGGAGTCGCCCAGATGACCAGCAAGGAGATGCTGGAAGCCAAGAGGGGCATAGCGGTCAAGATACGCAGGGTCGTGATGAAGCCCGGTGTCTACCCCTCGGCCTGGAGGAGGCGCCAAGAGGAGAAACGGGAAAAGAAGGAGGAGAAGGGGGAGGAGAAACCCTCCGCCAGGGGGAGGCGGGAAGAGAAGAGGCGCCGCGCCAGGGAGAAGCCCAAACCCAGGGAGGAGAGGGCAAGGCAGCGCGGCGAGAAGAGGCAGCCACCGAGGAGAAGAGGGCCAGCCCGGGGGGCGCCCGGGAGGCAGCGCAGCAGCGGCCAGGGGAGGCACCGCAGGGGAGGCACCAGGCCGCAGCGGGGCCGGGGAGGGGGCCGCCGCTAGGCCCCCTTCTCTTCCCCGCGGGGTGAGGGGTGTGTGGCGCCTTGGCTGGCGGCCACTATTTCCGCCCAAGGAGGGGGAGGCCTAGCCCCTCCAGGCTCATAGCCGACCACCTCCGGGGCGTGACGGTCGAGTTCTACGTCTCCGGGGACGTGTTCTCCGCGGACGAGGTCGACGAGGGCACCAGGCTGCTGATAGAGCATGCCAGGGTCCCCGAGGAGGGCACAGTGCTCGACATGGGCTGCGGCTACGGGGCCATAGGCATAACCCTGGCGAAGGCCCACCCCAGGCTACGTGTCGTAATGGTCGACGTGAACCCCAGGGCGGTAGCGCTTGCTAGGAGAAACGTGCGCCACAACCGCGTCGAGGACCGCGTCACCGTGCTCCACGGCAGCCTCTACGAGCCCCTCAGGGGGATGAGGTTCGACGTGATACTCAGCAACCCCCCGCTCGCCGCCGGCATGGAGACGGTGCTGGGCATCATAAGGGGCGCCCCCCGCCACCTCCACCCGGGCGGCACCCTACAGCTGGTCATGAGGAAGGGCTGGAGCCGGGCACTCGAGGAGATGCGGAAACACTTCAACCACGCCGAGGTCATGCTCCGGAAGAAGGGCTACACACTCCTCTACGCCGCCGAGCCCAAGACCAGCACCGAAAAACAATAACCCCAGAGACCAGTAGAGGCCAACCTCCTCCACTGGGCGGGCCTCCCTGGGCGCCGGGGTGCCCGAGCGGTCCAAGGGGCCGGCCTGGAGAGCCGGTCCCCGAAAGGGGGCGCGGGTTCAAATCCCGCCCCCGGCGCCACAACCCCCTCTCAGAGGGAAGCATGGGTTCACCCCAGTTCTCGCCTATCCCCAAACTTTCTCTCCCCCGTTAGGCGGGACACCTGGCGACGCGGCCACAAAGAAGCCAAAATAGCGGAGGCCACCCTCCCAGCAAGGACAAGGAGGGCCGGTGTGGCTGCCGTAGCCGTCTCCCTAGAGGATCTCTTCGCCAGGCTCCGGGGGAGCCGCTAGGGTGCTCGGCCACCTGGCACTCTCGGCGCTCTACGTGCAGCCCCTTTTCAGCCCCTACGAGTTCGCGGCGGCAACGATCACGGCGATAGCCTGGCCCCGGGTTGCCCCGGGCTAGCCCCTGCCGTGGGGGCAGACGCCGCGGTAGCTGCAGAGCCTGCAACGCCACCGGGGCACGTTGGCCCGCCCGGGCGGCTCGCCGCGCTCGAGCATACCGTGCAGCTCCCGGGCGGCGTGCTCCACCAGGCGCCGCAGCCGGGGAGAGACCCTAACCTCGACAAGCCTGTCGCCCTCCACGCTGTAGAGATACGCCGCCTCCAGGGGGGCTCCGAGGGTCTCCTCCGCCGCCACAGCGTAGGCGGCTAGCTGCACCGCCAGCCTCCGGTCCCGGCCCCACAGCCTCCTCCGGGACAGCCGAGGCAGCTTAGCCTCCACAACCACGAGCCCGCCATCCACAGTCAGGGCTACGAGGTCGGCCCTCCCCTGGAGCCCCAGCCTCCTCGAGGCAACGGGGTGCTCCCACAGCAGCTCCCGCAGCCTGTGCCTCTCCTCGAGAAGCTCCACGATCCTCCCCCTAGGCACCGACTCCGAGCCAAGAAGCATGCTCGCCGTAGGCCTCTCGGCCCAGCCCACGAGACGGAGGTACGCCGACACAGGGCACCAGTAGTACTCCTTCACCAGCCAGATCGGGAGAAGCCTCCCGCCCGCCTCGGCCGCCCCAGCCGCGAGGCTAGACGACGACAACCGGCGCCTCCCCGCGCCCAGGCTCGTTAAGCAGCCGTCCAGCAACAAGTATGCGCCTACCATAGTCCTCGGGGACAACCACAGCAGCCACACTGTCACGCCCACGGTCAATGAGCCTCAGCGAGCCCCTAACCACGTCCTTGGCCCTGGCGAACCCCCCGCGGCCAATGAAGACGCTGCGCTGCACCCGCACAAACCCAAGAGACTGGAGGAACCTAGCAACCCTCTGCCGGACACGATCATCGCTAATATCGTAGAAAACCACGATGAAGCCCAAGCACCGACACCACACAGACAAGGGGTAATACCACCTAGAATATAGCAGCAACTCCCTCTACTCAGCCACAGTAAAACACAAAACAAACTCCACATTATTGTACTCGACTATCCCGGCAATCACAACAATAAACACCTATTTTGGAACACGCCATGCCCGGTTTTGAAAGGCACCATTGGAACAACGTTTCAAACCCATGCAAGTCCGTGGGAACCTGTGTCACGTGGAGCAAATGGGTTACGGCTGCGGAATTGGGGCTGTTCCAGCCATGCCCCGAAGAGAGCAGCAAGAAAGCATAAAAGGGAGCAGAGGGAGCCGCTCTATTCGGCTCCACAAGCAGACCATACCAGAAGAACTCACAAGAGAAATGCAATGGGAGCCGTGGCCCGCAGAGGAGGCCGGCGGAGGAAGATAGACCTCGAGAAGAACTCACAAGAGAAATGCAATATATCATCCCACAGCAGCAGCTTCAACC
>JAMOSW010000027.1 GCA_027062725.1 Pyrodictiaceae archaeon
CCCTGTCCAGGACTGTGACGAAGACCAGGAGGCCTGTCTCGAGGCTGTCGGGGCTGCTCCCCCGCTGCCGGTAGGCGTCGACCCAGCCGCGGGCCACCGTGCCGAGTCTGCCGCCGAGGGGGAGGTAGATGGGTCTGCCCCGGTACTCGCCGGTGTAGAGGTGGACGAAGTCGCCTTTCATCGTCGGCGGCGCCACGGCCTCGACGTGGACCATCACTATAGTCTTCTGGGCGTCTGGTAGACTGTTCAGCTCCACCAGCTTCCCTCCCACGGGCTTGGCTATGTGGAGGTCCAGTAGGATGCCGGGGGCGGCGCTGAGCCCGGCTAGCCGGCTAGCGGCCTCCACGGTGGCGGCGGAGAGTAGTGCAGCCACGAGGAGCCCTAGGAGGGCTTTTTTCTCGATCCGCGGATGTGGGGCATGGTTTCCACACCCTGCCCTGGGGGATGCGTCGTCCTGGGGCTGGCTCGGCGCCTGGTTTGGTGATTGCTCCACGTCATCCGGTGGGGATGTGTACCGGCTAATGGGCGGCGCCGTGGAGGCTCCTGGTTTCCCCTGGGGAGGGCCGTGCTCTTGGCGACGGTTTCTCCGGAACTATCCCTATTTATAGTGGCGGAGCAGCGGTGTTGGGTGTGGGGTCTTCGGGGCCCCTGGTGGGCTCCTCTGGGGGCTTCCCTTGTGGCGGGAGCGGTCTGGGGTGAATCGGGTATGGTGGCGCTTCTGGGTGGCGAGAAGGCTGAGCTGACCAGCTTTCTCCGGAAGATAGAGGAGGCTGAGAGGAGGCTCGAGGAGCTGGAGAAGGGTATTGAGGCGTCGGCGGCAAGCCTGCTGGAGAAGGCTGACCAGTACGCGAACCAGTTGAAGGCGGAGGCTGAGAAGATAGCCAGGGAGGCCGGGGAGGAGGCCGAGAAGAG
Organism: Pyrodictiaceae archaeon; assembly: GCA_027062725.1. Lineage (GTDB taxonomy): Archaea > Thermoproteota > Thermoprotei_A > Sulfolobales > Pyrodictiaceae > QNYQ01. The sequence continues at coordinate 913 of JAMOSW010000027.1, forward strand.
GGTCGAGGAGAGGATAAAGAAGCTTGACGAGGAGTACCGGAGGAGGCTTGAGGAAGAGAGGGCCCGGATAGAGAGGCTCGCGGAGCAGAACCGGGGCCGCGCGCTCGAGGCTGCGCTTAAGATGCTCGCAGGGGCTATCCAGCCATGAGCGTGGCTGAGGCTTTCTCCCCGGAGCAGGCTGCGCCGGTACTGGTCGCCGCCCGTACCAGGGCGTTCGAGCTGGCCAGGGATATCGCTAACCTGCTGGGGCAGGCTGGGGGCAGCGGCGAGATACTGGCGGCGATAAACGCGACCATACTGGGCCGTGTGGCGGGCGGGACGCTGGAGACCCTTGACCAGGTGGAGCATGCGGCCTTCCGGCTGCTGGCTATGGAGTACGCCCGTGTCGAGAGGGCGGTGCCGCCCTCGGCGAACCCGGCTGTCCGCGCCTACGCGCTTGTCGTGGACGCGCATGATCTCTCGATGTTGGAGAGCGTGATAAGGCAGGGTAGGGCTGCGGAGGAGGCGCCGCTTGCTGCGCCGGATAGCCCCGTGGTGAGGCGCTTCCTGGACGTGGTTGCGGAGCAGGGCTTGTCGAGGCTGCCAGAGCTGCTGCGGGGCCTGGGCTACCGGCGGGCCGCGGAGGTCGTGGAGGCCAGCCCGGAGGCGCCGCTGAGCCTGGCGCTGGACGTGGAGCTGTTGAGCAGCTTCTACGAGGCCCTGGAGATGTTGAAGGGGACGCCGGCTGAGCACGTGCTCTGCGGCAGGCTGGACATCTACGCGCTGCGCGCCGCGGCTGGCGCGGCGCCGCTGGCTAGGAGCAACCCGGCGCTCGCGGAGGCGGTGGCGAGGAGGCTCAAGGCATGCATGCTTGACGAGGAGAGGCTCCGCGGTGTGCTGGGCGAGGAGGACTACTACTCCGCCCTGGAGCAGGCGCTCGCCGGCAACCCGTACACGGCCGGCGTGGAGTCCGTAGTGCCGCTGCCTGACGCCGTGGTGCACGCTATTAGGAGGAGGCAGAGGCCGGTGGCGCAGATGTACAGCCTGGGGGACCCGGTGGAGGAGTGGTTCCCCGCGCCCGTGATGGAGCTCCTGCTGCTCACCGTCGAGGACGTCTCGGCGCTCGTGGCAGGGATAAACATGGGGCTCACTAGGGAGGAGATACCCGCCCTGCTCAGCATCCAGGCCAGGTAGCGCGCCGTCCCTCCCCCCGCTAGG
>JAMOSW010000028.1 GCA_027062725.1 Pyrodictiaceae archaeon
CTGCCGTTCCTCCAGCATCGCGGCAGCCGGATGTTGTCGAGGCGGAGCTGGGTGTCCGCGAGTACTGGTTCGAGACCTTCCGCCGCGTCCTCGTAATCCCCGATAGTGAGGGCTGTTATGTGCTGTCCGTCGACGTCTATAGCCGTGGCGCGGTGGCTGGCGACGTGCTTGACTCCGAAGATGTCGGCCCGGTCCGTGTCTCTTATGTGAAGCTAAGGGTTGGAGACCTCGATCTGGGCGGGGTTAGTCCGGACTATGCTGAGGCTGTGGTGCTCTATGCGGGCGACAGGGTTGAGACCGTGAATGTCCGGCTACGCTTCTGTGGGGTCAAGTCGTTCCCTAGCTACGAGGATGTGTGGCGTCTGTACCGGCGTCTCGTGGAGCTGGTGGAGGGCCGTGATCCTGCCCTGAATCCGCTCAAGCAGCCACAGGTCGTGGAGAAGGTGTACGCTGCGAGAGGCCTCCTCCGCGGACGTGGGGCTCCCAGGCCTCATTAAGGCTTCTCTAGGGCTTTCCAGGCATTACTAGCTATCTATCTGGGGCGCTCTGTCGTGCCAATGCCGTTCTCTATACTTGCGGAGACCTTTGAGAAGATTGAGCGTGTCACGTCCCGCACCCAGATGCTTCTCTACCTAGTCGAGCTTTTCAAGAAGACGCCGCCGGACGTTGTCGACAAGGTAGTCTACTTCCTGCAGGGCAAGCTGTGGCCTGATTGGAAGGGGCTTCCCGAGCTTGGTGTCGGCGAGAAGCTGCTCATCAAGGCGGCTGCCATTGCTCTTCACGTTTCGGAGCAGGAGCTCGAAGCCCTGGCGAAGAGGGTCGGCGACATAGGAAGAGCGATAGAGATAATCAAAGAGGAAAAGGCGAAGAAGGGGGCAGCGGCTCCGGGCCTCCTCGCGTTCATAAAGAAGCCGGCCAGCGGCTCGACGCTGACTGTGGAGAAGGTCTACGAGACTCTGGCAAAGATAGCTCTGGCGCAGGGGGAGGGTAGCCGCGAGATAAAGCTGAAGTTGCTCGCGGGCCTACTCGCTGAGGCCTCGCCCAAGGAGGCCAAGTACATAGCCCGCTTCGTTGAAGGCCGCCTCCGGCTCGGTGTTGGCGACGCAACCATAATGGAGGCGTTGGCGGTTGTGTATGCTGGCAGCGCAGCGATGCGCAGCATTGTTGAGCGTGCATACAACCTCCGCGCCGACCTGGGGATGATAGCAAAGATACTAGCCACGCAGGGCATCGAGGCGCTGAAGAATATCAAGCCCGAGGTGGGTATACCGATACGGCCGATGCTCGCAGAGAGACTAAACGACCCAGTCGAGATACTCAAGAAGCTCGGCGGAAGAGCACTAGTCGAGTACAAGTATGACGGCGAGCGCGCCCAGATCCACAAGAAGGGCAACAAGATATGGATATTCTCAAGGAGGCTCGAGAACATCACGCACATGTACCCAGACGTTGTCCAGATGGCTAGGACCGGGATAAAAGCTGAGGAAGCCATAGTCGAGGGCGAGATTGTGGCGATAGACCCGGAGACGGGAGAGCTGCGCCCATTCCAGGTACTCATGAGGCGCCGGAGGAAGCACGACGTCCACATAGCCATGGAGGAGATACCAGTAGCAGTATACCTGTTCGACACAGTGTACGTGGACGGCGAGGACTTAACGCTCCGGCCCCTCCCCTACCGCCACGAAAGGCTCGAAAAGATAATAGCGGCTACCGATCGCTGGCAGCTGGCAAAGGGAATAACCACTTCCAGCCCAGAGGAGCTGGAGAGGTTCTTCCTCGAGGCTATAGAGAACGGCGCCGAGGGCGTCATGGCTAAGGCCGTGCACGAGAAGAGCATATACCAGGCAGGCGCCCGCGGCTGGCTCTGGATAAAATACAAGCGTGACTACAAGTCAGAGATGACGGACACCGTAGACCTCGTGGTAATAGGCGCCTTCTACGGCAAGGGACGCCGCGGCGGCAAGTATGGCGCACTGCTCATGGCTGCCTATGACCCCGACACAGACACATTCAAGAGCGTCTGTAAGGTGGGCAGTGGGTTCACAGACGAAGACCTCGAGAGGCTAAACGATATGCTAAAACCATACATAATGGACCGAAAGCCACCACGTGTCGACAGCCAGATGAAGCCCGACGTATGGGTCCGGCCGGCGCTCGTCGCCGAGATAATAGGGGCAGAGCTTACGCTGAGCCCGATACACACCTGCTGCTATGGCTGGGTCAAGCCCGGCGCCGGCATATCGATACGGTTCCCGAGGTTCGTCCGCTGGAGGCCCGACAAGGCACCCGAGGACGCAACGACGACAAAGGAGCTCTACGAGATGTATCTGCGCCAGCTCCGCAAGATACAGGAGGAGAAAGAGGCCGCGGAGTACAGGCGCCGTGTATGAAGCCACCATATATAGGGCCTGCTGTAGCCGACAAGGAGTAGACGTGGCGGCGGTGAGGACTACCCGGCAAGTAGGAGCGCGGCCACCGCCTACTACGCGGTGCGATGACTGTTCAGAGTTTCGCCGAGCCGCACATACTGCCACCACCGTCTCGTTGAGGCGGAGATGGGGAAGGGGGCGGTGAAGAGGAACCCCCAGCTGCGCCTGGGGGTCTATACCCCCACCGTTCAACCACGCCCCGCTCGTGGGGCGTGGGATGAGATAGGGCCGGCGCTTCTGAGCCCCTATTTGCGGCTTCTAGCGGTGCAGGGAGCGTCTGTGTTCTCGGTCCTCAGGTCTCTGGGCCTTCATTAGTATCGAGAGGAGCTTCCTTGTAGTCAGCGTGCCTATTATCTCTCCGTTTTCGTTGACGACTGCTATTATCGGTTCGTGGAGTAGCGTTATGTCGGATAGTATCTCGACAAGGGGAGTGTCGCCTCGGACTATTGGGACGGGTTCGCGGAGGTAGTAGCGTACTGGTATCCTCGACAACATGTGGGGATCAACGTCGACGAAATCTTCTGCGACAACGTAGCCGACGGGCCTCATCTTCTCGTCAACAACTACGGCTGCTCCTTTCGTTGCGACTATTCTTGCCGCGTACTCTGCAGGCTCATCTATGTGGACTATATCCATATCAAGCTCTATGTCGGATAGTTTCACGCGTAGTATATCTGGCTTCCTCTCCTGTATACGGAAAGAGAAGGATGAGAGTATTGTTGATGCAAGAATCGCTAGCAGTGCGGCGGTGTAAAGCCTGTAGTCTATCATGTGGGCTTCTAGGAGCGCTAGCAGTAGTGCGGCGTCCACGCCGCCTTTAGCTAGCAGCACTAGCGCTTCGCGGCCATGGAAGCCTATGGCGTGGCTGCCTGCTATCTTGGGGATGGCGGAGAGTGCTAACAGTACGGCCGCGTAGGCTATGGTCTCGGGGGTTGGTTTTGTTGCATAGACGCCTATCCCGATGAAGAAGAGTGGCTCGAGGAAGCCGTATGTGAATGCCCGTATCCGTTCCAGGTAGAGTGGCCTGAGTTCCATGTATTCCGATAGGAAGACGCCGATTAGGAGCGCTGTCACCGCGGCATTGAAGCCAAGCATCTCAGCTATATAGCCAGCCATTATGACTATAGAAACTACTATAGCGAATGGGGCCTCCTTGACAGCCATGTGTCTCTCTATGAATAGTAGTATTTCATCAAGGTAGTGGCGGCCGAACATATAGACAAGGAGGACAAAGACGGTGGTCTCTAGAAACTTTATGATATTAACTCCTTGTGTGATGGTGTTGAAGAGTATAAGGCCGACTATCTCCACGAGGAGGCCTATCTTGAGCGCAGCATACTCGCGTTCAGCGAGGCTACCTTTCGCCATAAGTATTTTCATCAGTGGGCCGGCGCTTACTATCGCGAGAACGACGCCGAGGCCGGTTGCAGCCGCAGCTGGGGCACCGGCAAAGTAGTAGAGGAAGAGAGCCGACGCGATCGTCACAGAGGCTATAATTGAAGCCGACAATAGAACCTCGAAACGCTTAGGCTTAAGGAATGAGGGGTTCGAGAGCTCCTCAACACCAGCCAGGAACAATGTGAAGTTTATGCCGAGCGTGAAGAGCAGTAGCGCCGGGGCAAGCTTGTCCGGCGTCACAAGCCCCAGGAAGGCCCGGCTCACGAGAAGACCCGTCACCACGCTTCCAAGGAACCCCGGTAGGCGGAGCCTCTCGGCAAGCTCCTCTCCAACCTTGGAGAGGAACAGGAGGGCGCCAACCAAAACTGCAGCCTCAATGGTCGTCTGCTCCAAGCCGCCACCCTCCAGGCGGTTGGGGATGCCGGCCCCCGAGAAACTAACACTCGTGTGGGCAAAAACCAGGCCTAGGCGCCTTGGCGGCTACTGTGTGTCCGGGAAGTCCTCGTTCCCGGAAGGTGCCGAGAGCTAGAGGAATGTTGGTCCACCTTCCTTGTTCTTTGCGGCGTCTAGGTGCGCCTGGGGGAACCGCCCCCAGAGCTCCATGTTTATAAGCATAAAGACGTTGACTAGCCTCGTCATGTCATCTAGGAGACGTTGCTGTGTGAGAGTGTCGGGCGAGTAGACTATCTCGGCTATAATCGCCTCAGTATTCACTATGCCCCCATGCAGGGCGGTGCGGCAGATCGGGCAGAGAAGCAGTATCTTCGACATAAGCGTAGCGATGAAGCTACTACGCTCGGCTTCGGGGAGCTTCTGTAGCTCGCGGCGATGTAAGTCGGAGAAGTTCACGCCAATACCCGCAATGAGGAGCCCGTTCTTGAGGCCTACTATGCGTAGCTTGACTTGTATCGGCGGCGGAGTGGCGACCATTAGGCCCCACTCGGCGGCGCTCGGAAGCCCCTGGTCAGCTGGAGCAACCATGAAGCCAGCGCTGGTAAGCCATGAGACGAGCTTCTCGCGTATGCTCTGACTGGGCTGCAAGTCGTGGCCCCGAGGGGCTGCTTCTTCTGGCCTGTGGGGGTCTTAAGGGGGGTGCTGGTGGCTCTTGGGGCGTGCTCCCCACGCCGCTGGGATGATGTATTTAGTGTAGTGGCCTCTTAACTACTAGAAGAGAGTGGTGAACGGGCTATGAAGATAGAGCGTGTGAAGACCGGGATACCAGGGTTTGACGAGATACTTTACGGCGGTATACCGAAGCGCAACGTGGTCTTGTTGAGCGGCGGCCCTGGCACGGGTAAGACTATTATGAGCCAACAGTACCTCTGGAACGGGCTCCAGATGGGCGAGCCAGGTGTCTATGTTGCGCTTGAGGAGCACCCGGTCCAGGTAAGGATAAACATGGCTCAGTTCGGCTGGGACGTCAGGCCCTATGAGCGTGAAGGCATGTTTGCTATCGTTGACGCGTTTACGGGCGGCATAGGTGAGGCGGCGAAGAGGGAGCGATACGTAGTCCGCGACCCGACCGACGTGGGTCTACTGATAGACGTCCTAAAGGAGGCTATAAGAGACGTTGGTGCGCAGCGTGTCGTCATAGACTCGGTGTCAACCCTCTACCTCACGAAGCCTAGTGTGGCAAGGAGTGTCGTCATGATGCTTAAGCGTGTGCTAAGCGGGCTCGGCACAACGAGCTTCCTAGTGAGCCAGGTCAGTGTGACCGAGAGAGGCTTCGGTGGACCCGGTGTCGAGCATGCTGCGGACGGCATAGTGCGGCTTGACCTCGACGAGATAGACGGCGAGCTCAAAAGAAGCCTTATAGTATGGAAGATGAGGGGCACAAAGCACAGCATGAAGCGCCACCCGTTCGAAATAACCGACAAGGGCATAATCGTCTACGCCAACAAAGTACTCCGCATAACAAGGCGTGGCGTGATAGAGGAGCCGGTCTAGCCCCCATATCTCCACATCTTTTACGCTGGCATTTCGTCGGCCTCTTCGGTAATAGATGACAGTATACGCTCTAGAATAGATGCGTAGATTATTGCGTGGAGACCGAGAGTCATCACGTTCAAGGCAAGGTCCAGCCCGTTATTGCCCAGTTTCTGCGCCTGCACTAGCTTACACGCTGCAAGGCGCGTCCCGAGCGAAGACAGGGGAACTATGAAGCCTAGGGGAGCCGCCGAGGCCGCAAGAAGCACTGGCCGCGGCACCTCTCGACCCCGCCTACATATGTCGTAGAGCTCGTCGAGCACGACAGCTATCCTGTGGCCCGTGTAAAGAGAAAGTGGGAGCTGAACAGCATAGATAGCCAAGAAGATATGCATAAGGCTGCTGGAGGGCAGGGCGCCAAGGTTGAGCAAGGCGAGCGGAGTGAGCGTAGGTAGGCCCGCGAGAAGCGCGGCAGCCAGCAACATGCCGCTAGGCAGCTTAGCTAGCAGCCGCCTGGCCCTCTCCCTCTCCGCCTCCATGGCTCATAGCCTGTAACGTAATAGGCCCCCGGGGACGTGGCTCTAATATTGTCTTGGCGGCGGTGTGGTGCGCCTGCGACGACGATACCGCGGCCCCACGCTGAGGAAGGGCCGCGGGATGCTGAAGAAGAGCCGTGCCGAAGCCGCCCATTCTCCTCCCAGCTCTATGGGTGGCCCGCTGCTGCAGGGCACAGCCGTTGATAGGGACACGTCCTGCACCACGGCCCTGGTCTTGGAGTTGCGCTTCTCTCGCCCCTCCAGTAGGCCAGCAGTGGGGCCAGCAGCTCCATCTCCATGCGGGGGTCGTGCGCCAGTATGTGAACAGACACGTGTTCGCCCTTCACAGGACGTGGCCTTGTAGGATCCGGAAGGAGAGCCAACAACTCCTTTAGATCAATGGGCTCTGGGGTGGTCACATAGGCTATCTTCATGTCGCTGCAGGCTATGCCTGCACGCTCTACCAGCGTGGCGTATGCGTAAGCCTTAACGCGGTCTGAATGGTACAACCGCGGCCTCGAGGTCACCTTCACTAGGTAGACCGCGCGGACGCAGCCCTCGTCGAGGGCAAGCGCGGGCGGCCTGCCGATCAGCGGTACGTCCTCGACGAGAGCCGCTAGGGGCGCTGTGATCACCTTCTCCTCGCCAGTCCATAGTCTGCGCCGTGCGCCCAGCAGGGCCTCTAGCAGCTTCCTTGCCTGCACCGGAGAGGCTGGGGGCTCCTTCTCGCCTCCCTCGGCCAGCCGGTGCTCAAGCCTTCTCTCGCAGAAAGCTTGCTCTGCTAGCAGGCTAGGAGTCACATAGGGGAGGCCATGGCGCAGGCAGCAATACTCGCCGCTGCTCACCGCCTCGAGAAGAAGCCTTGTAGCCTCCAACGCCTCCGCTAAGCCACCCCTGCTCCTCATGGCGTCCATCAGTCCTCTGTGATGCATGGCTCCGTGTCCGCGTCAGCCTCCTTCTAGCCCTATTATTGGGGCCGCAGGGCTCGGCGGTAATGTTCTAACTGTGGGAGCCGCCTCCCTCGGGAGTGGAGAGGTGGAGCAGTTGACAGGCTATGATAGGTTCTTCTCGAACCTGGCCTCCTCTATGCGTGCCTCCGATATACGTGAGTTGTTGAAGCTTGTCGAGAAGGGTGATGTGATAAGCCTCGCGGGCGGCCTACCGGATCCCAGGAGCTTCCCCAGGGAGGCGATAGCTGAGATAGCCGGCTACGTCGTGAAGGAGTACGGGGAGAAGGCTCTCCAGTATAGCCCTACTCGGGGAGTGGCGTTCTTCCTCAACGCTGTACGCGACTTCGCAAAGAGGCACGGGATAGAGGTGCGAGACGGGGACGGCTTGATGGCTACGGTGGGTTCACAGCAGGGGCTTTACCTGATAGGTAGGACCCTGCTTGATCCTGGGGACATTGTTGTTACAGAGGAGCCGGCCTACCTGGGCGCTATCCAGGCGTTTAGGGTGGCTGGTGCTAGGTTCCTCACTGTGCCTATAGATGGGCAGGGTCTGAGGACCGACTTGCTCGAAGAGCGGCTGAGGAGCCTCCCTGAGGAGGAGAAGAAAAAGCTGAAGATAGTCTACACTGTCGCGACGTGTAATAATCCGTCGGGCACCACTCTCCCGCTCGAGAGGCGCCGCCACCTGCTAGAGATAGCCGAGGAGTTCGACCTCCTCATAGTAGAGGACGACCCCTACAGGTTCATAACCTTCGCTGAGAGTGAGGCAACGCCGATAAAGAGCCTCGACAAGGCCGGGCGCGTCATATACATGAGCTCGTTTAGCAAGATACTTGCACCGGGCCTGCGCCTCGGCTGGCTGGCTGCGCCCGAACCTATAGTCACGAAGCTTGAGCTGGTCAAGCAGAGCATAGACCTACACACGCCCAGCCTCACGCAGTACATAGCCGCGGAAGCCCTAACCCGTGGCGTGGTGGACCAGCACCTGCCCCGGATAAGGCGGCTCTACAGGGAGAAGCGTGACGCGATGCTGGCCGCGCTGGAGGAGTACATGCCACAGGGCGTTAAGTGGACGAAACCGATAGGAGGATTCTTCGTCTGGACATGGTTCCCCGCGAACATAAACTCGAGGCAGTTGCTCGCAAGAGCTATAGAGAAGGGCGTGGCCTTCGTTCCCGGCGACGCGTTCTACCCCAACGGCGGTGGCGAGAACACGGCGAGACTAAACTTCAGCTACCCCTCGCCAGAGGAGATCCGCGAGGGCGTGAGAAGGCTGGCGGAGGCACTCAGAGACATGTTGGGCTAGGAGGCAGGCTGGGCCCCAAGCCTAAAGACATAGGCCACCTTTTCGTCACCCAGAGGAGGCGGCACCATGAGCCCCTCCGTGTAGAGCACGTACCTTCCCCCATACTGCTCCTCGTAGAGCCTAAGCAGTCTCCTCCAGCATCCGCCGCCAAGCCCTGTGACCCGCGACATCGTCACCCGGTGCCTGGCAGTGCTCCAGCCAAGCCTCACCGAGACAAGCGGGTGTAGGACGAGCAGCCGGGGCTTCACGCGCCTCAACACATCCTCCACAAGGGCGGCATCCGGATAGGCGGCGTAGACTGTGTCAAATCCCGTACTCGGCACACTTCCCTGTACTGCGCAGGCAGTGTGGCACCGCAGCTTCTTACGCGTATAGAGCACTGTACGGAACCCTAGTGAGGAGGCTAACACTGCTGCAGCGTGGCCACTAGCTCCTCCTCCCAGCACCAGCAGTGAGGAGGCCCCTTCCTCCTCCATGAGGGAGACGACGTGACAGGCCAGGGAGAAGGGCAGACTCAGTGCGGCCAGCGGAGAC
>JAMOSW010000029.1 GCA_027062725.1 Pyrodictiaceae archaeon
GCGGCGCTTGAGGTGTGTCATGCGTAGGCTGCGGCGCTTCCCCGGCCTGGTCTCCTCCTTCTCTCTGCGCCGGATTGGGAGCCTGGCTACTTCACCCTGCTTGTCGCCGAAGTAGATGACTTGGACGCCTTTGCTCTCGTCGCGGTAGACTGTCACTCCCTTGAGGCCCCCCAGCCAGGCTACGAGGTAGGCGGTGTAGACTGTGTCCACAGGCGCGTCCCTGGGGAGGTTGATTGTCTTGCTTATGGCCTGGTCTACGTAGAGCTGGGCAGCCATCTGGTGGGCTAGGTGGTACCAGACGTCGAAGTCCATGCTCATGGTGAAGAGTTTTGCGAGCCGCTCTACTTCGGCGAGGAAGCCGTTCATTATCCCCATCTGTATAAGCTTGTCACGTATCTCCCCGAGGGCCCACCTTAGGCTGCCCTTGTGCCGGCTTATGGTCTCGTAGACTAGCCTGACCGCCTCCTCGGGGGCGTGGGTCCTGGCTGCGGCCTCCAGCAGCTTCCTGCGGAAGGGGCGGACCACCTCCAGGAACTCGCCGACCGTGACGACCCGCTTGTAGACTAGGGCGAAGTATGGCTCTATGCCGCTACTGGTGCCCGCGATTATGCTTATCGTGCCAGTGGGAGCCACGGTGGTCATCACGGTGTTCCGGGGCGCCTCGGCCCCCAGCATCCTCCCGTACATCTTGAGGGTCTCCCAGGCGGCACGGGGCATCCAGAGGGCCAGCGCCAACAAGTGGCGTGGACTGTTCGCCACCTCCAGGGGGCTCCTCTTCAGAGCCTCCCAGGCCATGTCCCTTGTGACGCCGAAGACCTCGCGCGCGACCCTCTCAACCGTGGCTTCCGGCACTAGCCTGACCGTCCCGTCGGGCTCCACGCGGCGCCGGCTCTCCCCCACCAGCCGCCCCAGCACGTCCTCGGGCAGCCGGACCTCGTGGTACCTTAGCTTGAGCCATCCCTCGTTCCACTCGGCCACCTCGGCCGCCTTGACGAGGGCCGGGGTGTGGAGCTCAAGCAGCTCCCCGGCCTGGGCCTCCTCGAGGCACCTCATCTCGCGCCAGTCCCAGCGGCGGCAACGGAACGCCGGGGCGGGTCCCCGGGCGGCTGCGAGCTCCCAGCTCCTCTTCCAGCTATACACCTCCAGCGCGGCCATCAGTATCAGTGTGAACGCGACCGCCTCGTCACTGTCGTAGCTGTAGCCGAGCTCCGCCAGCGCATCCGCCAGCCCCATCACGCCCAGGCCTATCTTCCTCGTGAACCGGTTCGCGGCCTCCTGCCGGGGGTCCGGGTGCTTGTTCAAGTCAATCACAGCATCCATAGCGTCAACTACCGTCGCCACGTCCTGCATGAACCGCTCCAGGTCGAACCTGCCATCCGCCACGTACTTTTCTACAGACATGCTGCCGAGGTTGCAGCTCTCGAAGGGGTAGAGGGGCTGCTCACCGCATGGGTTTGTGGCGTTGACCATGCCTAGCCATGGGGTGGGGTTCCACTTGTTGTGGTTGTCCACGTAGATTAGGCCGGGGTCTCCTCCTGCCCAGGCGTTCCGGACTATCCGGTCCCAGAGCTGGCGGGCCCGTGTCCGCCATGCGTGTGGGTTCTTCTCGTCCGGGGAGACGTTGACGCCCGTGTGCCGGGCCTGCTCCTCTAGGGCCTCAAGCGCTCTCCTGCGGGCCTCCTCTAGGGTCTCCTCGTAGATGTTGAAGTAGGGGTTTTCTCGTAGCCATGGGTGCTTCTCTAGTAGCTCTCCTAGGCGGCCCTCGCCGGTCTCGAGGCTCGCAGCGTAGTGCAGCCTGTAGACACCTGTCTCGGGGTCGGCGCTGTGCCTGGGGTTGACCATCCACCACTCCCCGTCCTCCACCACCGCCTTCATGAAGGCGTCGTTGGCGGCGACGCTTATGTTGAAGTTGGTTAGGTTCGCGTCCTGGAGGGGCGGCTCCTTGGCTTGTATGAAGCCCGCGTCCTCTACCGTCTCCCAGCCCTGCTCGGTGAGCCTCTCAACCATCTCCTTGTAGGCCTGGTCTATCTCGTAGCCCTCCCGCTCAAGGTACTCCAGGAGTGCCCTGGTCGAGTCCAGTAGGGCCT
>JAMOSW010000030.1 GCA_027062725.1 Pyrodictiaceae archaeon
CATGCCCTACACCAAGTGGGGTTGCAATTCTCTTGTGAGTTCTGCTGGTATGGTTTCCTTGTGGAGCCGAATAGAACCGGATTCTCTGCTCCTTTTTATCTCTTCTTGCTGCTCTCTTCGGGGCATGTCTGGAACAGCCCCAATTCCGCAGCCAACAGCCCCTTGCTGTACATCACACAGGTTCCCATGGGTTTGAAAGGATTCGCAAGGATGTTCCAATGGACAGATTCATTTCCTCCCATTTCAGGTTCCAAAATACGTGTTTAGATAGTCGAAGAACGACATAGCTGACATCATTAATGTGGAGTTTGTTTTATGTTTTTCTGCGGTGCGGGTGGTGGCGTCTTCTTGTTGTATGGTTTTGTTTTTGGTGCTGTGTCTTGTTGGCTCTCTGTTGGGGTGTTGGTGGTTGCTTGGTGTGTTTGATGCCGCGTTGTTGGTGTTGGGGGCTTCTCGCAGCCTCGGCGTGGAGGTGTTTGATGCTAGGCTTGGTGTGCCCTCGCCGCCTGTGGGGCCTCGTGGTGTCGTGTTTGTTGATGCGGGTAGTAGGGTTGTGAGGAGGGGTGCGGGGGAGGCTTCGGTTGTGAAGCTTTCCGCGGTGCTGCGTGAGGCTGGGTCTTGGAGGGTTCTTCATCCTGCTGTGCCTGGTGGCAGGCGTCTGCCCTTCCTGGCTGTCGATGTGGGTGGCCCTGTGCGGGCTGGCCTGGTGTACCTGGTGGAGCTGGCCTCGCTTCTCTCCTGGCTCGCGGAGGGTGTGGAGGCTGTGGTGAAGCATGGGCCGCTGCAGCAGGTCTACTTCTACCTTAACCGGAGGTTCGACGTGCCCCGCCGGGTTGTTGAGGCGGGGCTGCGCTACGCCGGGCTCGGCGACGAGCTCGTGGGGGAGGTGCTGGAGGGGTCGGAGCTGTGCAGCGAGCGGGGGGTCCACAACCTCGGGCTGGCCATGTTGGCTGTGCTGTCTCGGCTCCGGGGGCACGCTGGGCGGGGCGCGGCCGTGGCCGGCGTGGTGGAGGACGTGTCGAGGAGCCGGGTGCTGCTCCTCTCGCTCATAGAGGAGGCCGTGGCTGGGGCCTGGCGGCGCGCTGGGGGCGGCCCCCTGGTCTCGGCCGCCGAGGTTGGGCGCCTCCTCCACGAGGCGGCCGTGGAGGCGCTGGAGGAGGCTGCGGCTCGGGCGGGCTATGGCGGCGTGGAGGGGTTCCTGGGGGACTGTCTCTGCGGCGCTGGGGGCCCGGCGGATCGGGACGTGTTTGAGGGCTTCGTGGCTGCCCTGGCTGGGGAGCTCAGGAGGTACACCCAGATGGGTCCGGGCTCTGCGCCGCGGGGGCTGCTGGGGCTTGCCGCCTCGCGGCTCCTTCGGGGGGTTGGCGACGCGCCGCTCCTCGCCTGGCTCTACTATCTAGGCGCTGGGGGCGGCGCGGTGGCGACCGCGCCGCGGGCTGGCTATGTGGCGTTCCGGGCGGCGGTGGAGGAGCTCGAGAGGAGGCGCCGGGAGCTGGCCGCGTGCCGCGGCGACGTGGAGGGCCTCGCAGGGCCCTTGTTGGCTGTGTGGAGCTTCTACCTGGCGCCGGATCCTCCCCCGTCCTGCAGCGATCTACGAGGCCTCGCAGGGGGCGCGGCGCCGCCCTGCATGGTTGCTAGGGCTCTGCGGGTGCCGGTGCCGTTCCGGGTCGAGATCCTGGCCCCGGGGCCCGGCGCGTGGCCGCCTAGGGGCCCTCTGGGGGACGTGGTGGGGCTCCTCTACTGGTCGGCCAGGCTCGCCGCCTACAAGTACCCGGCGCCCCTCTTGTTGGCTGACAGGTTCTCCCGCGTGGGGCCCGGCGAGGCCGAGGCGGCGGGGCTGTTGGCGGAGCTCCTCTCTAGGCGGCGAGCCCCCTACAGCATGGTGCTGCATGGCTGGGAGACCAGGGCCACCATGTAGCCTCCTCTGCCTGGGGGTGTCGGCGTCTTGGCTGGACGGGCCGGGCTGGCCGGCTGGGTGACCGAGGTAGCCTCGTTCACGGAGCTCGTGGCGCACGTGTTCGCTCCCTCGACGCGCCTGGTCCGCTACGGCGCCCTCGTGGAGGTGCGTGACGCGTCCCGCGGCGCCTCCTACCTGGCCGTCGTGTCGGATGTCTCCGAGAGCCTATCGATAGCATCGATCGATCCCTCCGCGGTGACGGATATCGCGAAGCAGCTGCTGGCTAGGCAGGCGAGCTACATGCCGCTCGAGAAGATACTCGACAGCCTCCTGGGCAGCGGCATAGTGAAGAACTATGGGCTCCAGGTGGTACGGCTCCGCCTCCTCGGCAGGCTAGCCAAGGGCCCCAGGGGCGCCACCCTCCTCCCCCCAGACGAGCCCCCCAGGCCGGCCAGCCTCGTCGTGGAGCCCGACGCAGCGCTGCTCCAGACCCTCCTGGGCAGCGGCGTCGGCCCCAGGGGCCTGGTGCTGGGCAGCCTCGTCTACAGCCCAGGGGTCCAGGCAGTCATCGACCCCGAAAGGCTCACGACCCACATGGCCGTCCTGGGCCAGACGGGCTCCGGCAAGTCCGAGACAGTGAAGAGGCTCGTGGCCGAGTACGCGTGGAGGAAGAAGCTCTTCTCCACCGCGGGCGGCGTGGTCGTCATAGACGTCGCTGGCGAGTACACCGGCTACCCCTACCGCCCCACGGGCCCCGGCGCCCCCACACCCCTCCTCGACGCCGTCCTCGAGCCACGTCGGTTCCCCAGGGCGGCCAAGCTCCGGGAGAGCCACGGCCCCCTATGGGTGGAGGAGGCGCGGAAGACCATACTGGTGCCCTACGATCTCTTCACCCTCCCCCTCCGCGGCGGCACCCGGGGAGAGCAGCACTACGCCGCAACGCTCCACCGTCTCCTCGAGGACCTCAGTCAGCGCTACCCCGGGAGGAGGGTCGCGGGCCTCCTCTACGCCCGCCACCACGTCTACAGCATCCACTCCGGGAGCGGCAAGGCGGCCCCCATTGGCCGGGGCGAGGCGGCCAAGCTCGCCGCCGAGGCCGAGCTCCTCGTGGCCGCCATCCCCCTCCCCGACATGCTCCCCGTCGAGGCGATAGTCGAGCTCTCCAGGTCGCACTCGGCATACATAGACACTGTTGTCGTGGAGGCGGCCGACAGCCTGGGCCTACTCGAGGCCGACACAGTCTCAGCCGTCTCCGCCCTCGCCCTGATCCTCGAGGCCGCCCACCGCCAGGCACAGAGGGCAGCCGGCCTCAGGAAAGCCGCGGCCGCAGAAGCTGCCTCGAAGAACATGAGGACCCTATTCTCCAGGATCCTCGGCGACATAGCCGAGGGAGGGAAGGCCCCCAGGGAGGCCGCCAAGGAGCTCCTCGAGGGCCTGGGGCTACGCGGCTACGAGTCCAGGCTGCGGGCCCTCCTCGGCCTCATAGCGCTCCCGGCGCTACTCGCCAGCCCCGAAGCCGACCCCTACAGCCCCGACACGCTCAGAGAGGCGCTGAGGGACGAGAGCCTCATACCCGGCACCCCCTGGCGCAGGTTCCTCGAGGACGGCGTCGAGGCAGCCGCCAGGACCCTGCTGGGCTACGACGCCGCCACCAGGGCGAGCATCGTCCGCGGCCTACGCCGCGTAGCCCGCCTAGTCTCCCCCTGGCTAGACCCAGGCCACTACACGCTGCTGGCCGAGAGGGCCGCCGAAGGCTTCACCGTGATCCAGCTAGCCGAGCCCAGCCGCGGAGACACCAGCCTGGCGACGGCGATGCTCCTCGACAGCCTCTTCCAGATCCACCAGCGCCGCTACAGCCCCCAGAGGAGAACACTCATCGTAGCCGAGGAGGCCCACAACCTGGCCCCAGCCAGCGAGAACACGCCCACCAAGAGGCCCCTCCTCCGCATAGCCCGGGAAGGCAGAAAGTGGGGCCTAAGCCTGCTCCTAGTAACCCAGCGCCCCGGCTTCCTCGACGAAGGCGTCCTCAGCCAGGCAGCCACCCTCGCAGCCCTGCGCATAACAAACCCCACAGACCTCGCCACCATAAAGAGAAGCATGGAGAGCATAAGCCAGGACCTGGCAGACCGCCTCCCAGACCTCGAGCCCGGACAGGCGGTGGTGGCCGGCCCCGCGGTCCCAGAGAGACGGATCCCCCTCCTCGTCAAAATAGACCGCCTCCAGCCAGCCACCGCAGGGGGAACACGGTGAAGCCCAAGCTCGTCGCCCTCCTAGGCACAAGCCCGGGCACAGTACACACCACCCTCTGCAAGCTACAGGAACACGGCATAGACGTGGACGAGGTAGTCATCTACGCCACGCTCACCCACACCGCCGCCCAGGCACAGTGGATACTCTGGTACTGCCCCTGCCCCAAGACCGGGAAGCCCCCACTACCCCCACCACGCACCCCAAGAATACTACACCTAGGCTTCAACGACATCCACGGCCCACAAGAGCTCGACCAGCTACGCAAAGCACTAGCCCAAGACCTGGACCACGCAACCATACTCGACGTAACCGGCGGCCGCAAAGCAATGGCCATAGCCGCCGCCCTAGAGGCCTACCGCAGAGGAGCCACAGTAGTAGCCACCATAATACCACAGGAAGAGTACAACAGGATACAGCAGGCAAAGAACCCCTGCGAGAAGACCGCCAAACAAGCCCACCTCCTCACCCTCTAACAACCCGCACCGCAGAAAAACATAAAACAAACTCCACATTATTGAAGTCAGCTATGTCCCTCTTTGACCCGCTAAACACCTATTTTGGAATCTGAAATGGGTGGAGTTGCAAGCCACCATCGGAACATCCTTTCTAATCCTTTCAAACCCATGGGAACCTGTGTGATTTGGAGCAAATGAGTTACGGTGGCGGAATTGGGGCTGTTCCAGCCATGCCCCGAAGAGAACAGCAAGAAGAGATAAATACCGGCACAGAGACGGGTTCTATTCGGCTCCACAAGGAAACCATACCAGAAGAACCCACAAGGGAAATGCAACCTTCTTTATCAGCGCCGCCCTGCGGGTGAAGGGGACCGACTCGTCGAAGAACCCACAAGGGAAATGCAACGGCTGCTCTTCAAGGCTCTCACACGGGCGCGGAGGCGGCCAGAGTGAAGAACCCACAAGGGAAATGCAACTTATCGCTTTAATCACCGCCTTGTTGTAGACCGCGAACGCGAGAAGAACCCACAAGGGAAATGCAACCCTCTCTCCACGTCATAGCCTTCCTCCCGCGCGGTATGGCTTAGTGCACTTTCTCGTGCAGGCTCCTCGGCGGTGGATTACGGTTGACACTCTATAGAGAGGAGCGTACTGTCTCTTCGTTGTTGCCTGGTTCTTAGTGAGCGTCTATGCGGAGCAGGGTTTGTTGATGACCTCTGCTAGTCTAGCCTTGGCTGTAAGGAGGGTGGTCTCTTCCTTGGCGGCTGCTGGGACCGTGGCTATCTTCGCGATTCTTGGCCGGTTTGGCGGGTGGCGCAGGGTCGGCTACATAGTTGAGGACGTTGACGACTCTGGGAATCGCAAAGTATATGGTGTCGATGAGAGTGGTGCTGGCTGCGTGTACCACGGCGGTGATGGCTGTAAGCCTATAGGCTCCACGGTGGCGGAGTATGCGTTGGCGCTGCATAAGGCTGCACGTGGTTACGATGTTTATCTCACGTTCTTCACGCCCCTCAGCCTAATCAGCCTAGAGAGACTGAAAGGGCTTGAAGGGAGGATTAGTGGCGAGGATGTCGCCGAGCTTCTCCAAAGCGATATTATTAGGAGGCTTAGGGATGTTGTGAGGAAGAGCGATGAGCCTCTAAGCAGTGGTGTGACGCGTTCGCTGGAGGAGACTGAGCCCCTATGCCCGGGCAGTGGCGACACGCCGCTGCTTGCGTTGAGGACTAGGCGTGTTCCTCTTTCGCGGGGGAGCATAACTACCCTGTTCGTGCCTATACCTGCCAGGGTGACACAGAAGGACCAGGAGGGCAGCACGATATTCAGCTTCGTGACCGACCTTGATGACGTTAGGAGCATAATGTCTGCGTGGATTATGTACGTGCTGCGTGACTATGTTAGACCTAATTTAGCCGTAGTCGATACAACTCACGGGATGAACTACCTCGCGGGGCTCCTCGAGGAGGAGTTCAACAAGGTAGCCAGCGTGATGCCCCGTGGTGTCGTGCTGAGGGCCCAATACTATAACACCGACCCGGTGGTGCCGCCGCTGCCGGAGGATGCAGTGTACAAGTACCACCTGCTTGAGGCGCGTCTGTTTTCTTCCACAAGGCTTACCCACAGCCTGCCCGAGCTCGCTGCGAGGCTCCAGGGCTATGTTAAGAGGTTAGAGGAGAACCTCGGCACTGAGGGAGGGAGAGAATCCGTTGAGAGAGGCAAGAGCCCAAGCAGCATCGTATCTGTCGCCGAGAGGGTTGTGGGGATAGTACGTGGCTATGCTGCACCCTTCTTCGACAACGAGGTGCTGCTCTGGGGCACCGTGTTTGCCAAGGCGGCGTTACGGCTCACCGATATGCGCGAGTTAGAGCAATTCTCCAAGTTCAACATAGCAGTCTTCATAAAGAAGGACAGGATTGTGCGTGTGATACAGACTTTAATCCCCTATACGATAAAGGATATCAAAGACTATGACTACGCTCGAAGGCTTGCCCTGTTATCCTCCTCGCTGCGGGGCCTCAGGGAGCTCCTCAGAAACACGCTTGATGTCCTCGATAAGGCACTCGCCGAGAGCGGAGTAGAGCTGCTCATAGATCCCCTCAAGCTCTACGAGGAGACAGAGAATGCGACTAAGAATGCGACCAGAGACAAGGTAGAGGTCTTCAAGTACACGCCGCCACTGGAGAAGGAGGAGGGAGCGCTGCCGCCCGAGTACCCGCCAGCTGCTTACGTGCTTCTCCGCCACGCTCTGCGCGAGGACGTGGCAAGGTTCCGCCACAGACACTTCAAGGGGAAGGAGGAGGAAGGAGTGAGGCCGCGCAACTTCATAGCGCATGCGGGGCTCAGCAGGGGCGTCGTAGTGGACGTTGGGGAGGAGGGCGGCGCCTACACCGTATGGGTTGACCCGGCTCGGCTTAGTGAGGCCGCCACCTCGCTGCGGGGCGTCTAGGCCCGGAATAGGGGGAGGGGAGAGATAGAGGCGCCGGCCTTGGCCTCCCTCTGCGTCCCCTCTTCTTTCACCCTGTCTCCTCGGGCTCCGGGGCGGCGGGCTCCAGCTCTATGAGCTGCGGCTTGCAGGCCCACGCCGCTTCTAGCCTGGCTCTGGCGGCCTCTGCGGGGCCGGGCTCGTCGGCGGCTATTATGAGGGCGAGGCTGTAGGGCTCCACGCCGGCCGCGTGGGCGCCCTCCCTCTGGGCGCGGTGCTTCGCGTCGCGGAGCTCCACGGGGGCAGCGTAGTCCCAGGGGCTCTCCTGGGCTAGTAGCTCCCAGAGCCTCCTGGGGCCCCAGCCGCCTCTTGCGGCTGTGGCGGCCAGCACGGCGGCTGCCTGGGCAAGCTGGAGGTGCCTGGCGGCCTCCACCGCGACCGGGGGCTCGGCTAGGCCCCTGCATGGGGGTATCACGTAGAGCCTGGATGGCGGCGCCGCCACTGTGGCGTAGGCTGGGGGCTGCTCCGAGGCCACGACGGTGCGGGCGGTGTAGGCTGCGGCCGCGACGGGGGCGAGGGGGCGGCCTGCGGCTAGCGCGGTCGCCCTCGCGAGCACCTCGGCCACGTCGAAGGGGTCGGGCTCGAGGCCGAGCATCTCCGCGACCGCTCTCGCGGCCGCGGCGGCCACGTGGGCCTCGGGGAGGAGCACGTCGTCGCCCACCAGCCTGGCTATGAGGCGGAGCTGGGCCTCCTCGCCTAGCCTCTCAAGGAGCCTCCGGGCCGCCTCCTCCGCGGCGCGGGCCAGGCTCCCCCGGACGCCCTCCACGTGGACGGCTATGCCCTCCTCGCCCAGCCGCTCCGCCACCACCTCCGCGGCGGGCCTGCTCCGGGAGGCGACGGCGGCGACCCCGGCCAGGCCGCCGAAGAGCCCAACCGCGTACGGGACGACAGCGCGGTACGCCTTCACGGCCATGGCTCTCCACCACGCGCCAGAAAGCCTTCCCCGGGAGGAGGAGACGGCTTGGAGGGGTCTGTAAAGACGCCGCAGCGCACGAAGAGCGGCTGGGCGCCCCCTACCCCTCCCCAGGCCCCGGCGGGGCCTCCTCCGCGTCCTCTACCAGGCGCCGCCAGCCCTTGAGCTCCGCCCGGACCCCGCCCAGGCCCAGGCCGGGGCTGCCCCCCAGGCCGAGCACGTTGGCGGCCCGTATGAGGGCCTCGGCGGCGCCCTGGAGCCCCTCGGGGGCTGCGACCCGGTACCTCGCGTGGCCCTGGAACACCTTCTGCCTCTTCCCGTGCGTTATCGCCAGGTAGAACTTCTTGGTCTTGTCGAGGAGGAGCTCCGAGGCCTCCCCCAGCACCAGGGCCAGGGGCCGGTAGTCCGGCCTCTCCCCCCAGCCGCTGTGCTCCGCCGCGTCCGCGAGGCGGCGGGCCACGCTGCTCCACAGCCGCCGGGGCGACGGGTACGCCAACTCCGCCGCGTAGTGGCGGTAAAAGGTCGGCCCATGAGACGCCTCCACCACCGCCTCCAGCCTCGGGGCGCCGCCCCGCAGTATCTCCAGGGCCTCCTCCCAGCCCAGAGGCTCCGGGGCCTCGAGCTCCACCGCCTCGGCCCGGGCCTCGACGACGCGGAGCGGGCGCGGCGGCGCAACCGCGAACGCCTGGATAAGGGCCGACGCCCCCGGCTCACCCCACACAGCCACCTCGAGCAGGTAGCGTCGCCCAGGAAGAAGCTGCCCAACCACCGCCCTGCCGGTATCCGCCTCCCGAAGCGGCGAGACCCGGAACCCCCCACCCCGCTCCAGGAACACCCCCGCGCCCGACAGGGTGTCGTAGACCAGCTTCCCCGCATAGACCCCGCTCCAGCCACTAAGCCGGACAGAGGCAACAGCCTCGAGCAAGATCCTCACACGCGCCACTTCGACACGGCGCAAGGAGCCCCAAACACCCCGCGAAGCACACTAGCCCACCACCCCCGCTACAACCCCACCGCAGAAAAACACAAAACAAACTC
>JAMOSW010000031.1 GCA_027062725.1 Pyrodictiaceae archaeon
CCAGTGTCGAGCCGGTGGCAAGCATTGGATCTACGAGCAGTACTGCCCTATTCTCTATCCTAGGCATCTTCCAGTAGGGCGACTCTACGTCGAAGACGAGGCCCCTCTCTGTCCTCTTGGCGGTGTCCTCGAGCCTTGTGGCGGCCACTAGGCCGAGCTCAGCGTCCTCGAGGACACGGAGCACCCCCACCGCCATGGGGAGCGCGGCTCTTAACACTGCTACTACGACTACCTCCTCGTCGGCGACCTCTATCCCCTCGGCGTGGGCGCCCAGGGGGGTCTCTACGCTCCGTCTACGACGGGGCAGGCTCCTCGCGGCCTCGTAGCCCAGCAGCATGCCCGCAAGCTCGAGGAGCTGGCGGAACCTCCTCCTCGGTGTCTCTCGGTCCCGAAGCTCAAGCAGGATACCCTGGAGAACGGGGTTATCCACCACATGCAGCCTTGCCGGCATCCTGTTGCCCGGGACATGTCGCAGCCTAGGCTGGGGCATCGGGGTAAAGACCTCTCCGGCCCTTGGCGACTAGTCCACGGTGAGCCTCCGACCACGTGCCACGTAGTAGGCCGAAGACGCTATGTAGACCGCGTGGTCGGCTATTCTCTCGAGGTGGCGGAGTATGAGGAGTTTCGCGACCTCGCAGCGGCCCAGCTCCTCCCTAATCACGAGCTCATCCAGGCCACGGAGATAGGCACGGTCCACGTGCTCGTCCAGGTCGAGGACGCGTTCTGTGAGCTCCGGGTCCTCGCGGCGCAGGGCCCGGTAAGAGTCCTCCAGCATCTCCCTCGCCGTCTCAGCAACCTCTCGAAGCCGCTTGAGGCTCTCCTCGCATCCACCGGGTATCCTCGCCTCAAGCCTTGCCGCCTCGAGAGCATATCTTGCGACACGAAAGAGATCATAGCTCGCCTCCATATAGGCGGTTATCCTCCGCAGCTCCCGAGCCATCGGCTGGAACCTAGCCAAATACTCCACGGCCTTATCCACAATAGCTGCGCGGAGACGCTCGGCCTCCTTCGCGTGTCGCGCTACATCCTCGCTGCCGCCCCTCTCAAAGCCAAAGGCAACATCGAATGCGGCAAGCGACTCAGAGTAGAGGCGATCAAGCAGCCCAGCAAGCTCTGCCACAGCTCTCTCAATTAGACTCACGGCATAGCCACCCCCAGAGCGGAGGACGTCAGCAGCCAGGGGGCCGGAGTAGAGCCCCAAGGGGGCCCGCCACGGCAAGGGGTGTGGTAGCGCAGAGGCTCCTTTACCCTCAGCGCCTCCCCTAATCCTAACCGGTGCAGCACTGTCTTGACGCGTATACTCCGTCAGCCGCCCCGGATAAAGGTGCTCGAGGCTGCGGCCGCGGTCGCTGATGGCCGTGTCGAGAGGCTGGGCGAGCACACGTTTCTCGTCCACAGCAGCGACGGGTCCCGCCTCTACAGGGTATACGTGGACCCCGAGAGGGGCGTGGCCTACAGCGACGACAACGGGACACGGTACCGGGGCTACGTAGGCTACCCCATATTAGCTGCCCTCATGGTGCAGGGGGTGCTCCCCTACGACGAGAGGATAGGGGAGGCTCTCCGCGGCATACCGTGGCGGAGGCTCAACGAGCAGTACCGGCGCTACGCGCTGGTAGAGGCTGAGGCCAAGAGGGTCGCCGCAAAACGGGGCGTGGGGCCCGGAGAGATAGACCGCTACGTGGAGCTCGTCATGGAGAGGTTGCGGGGGCTTAGGCTCCGGCAGCTCCCGCAGCCGCCCCTAGAGCTGGCGGCCGCCAAGGGCGGGAGCGGGGAGAGATGACTGCATCCAGAGTCTCCGTGGAGAGGCTGTGCCGGGCCGTCATCGCTGCCAGCAGGCTTGGCGTGCTCAGCGCCGAGCTGCTTGTGGCGGCCCTACGTGTCCCACTGGAGGAGGCCAGGCTCCTCCTGGCGGCCCTACTCGCCGCGGGCTGGGCTGAGCCCATCCGGGGCGAGACCGGCTGTCCATGCAGCCGGTGCCCCTTGGCTCGTGTCTGCCCCTTCGCCCGTCACGGCGGGGAGCGTAGGTCGACACAGCTCTACCGTGTCCGGCGCGAGGCGGTGGAGCGCTGTAGGAAGCTCCTGGAGGGAGGGGATGGCCTAGCAGGTGGCCAGAAGCAGCCTGTCGAGCGTCACGGCGAGGCCCACGGCTAGGCCGAGGGCCAGGTTGGTGTTGAATGCGACGGGTATGGCCTCTAGCCCCCTCTTTGCTAGGAGGAGGTGCTGGTATAGGAGCAGCCCCAGCGCAGCGGCTATGCCGGCTGCCGCGAGGGGGCCCAGCCTGTAGAGGGGCACGCTTGCTGCCAGCAGGGCTGCGGCCACTAGGTGCGTCAGCCTGGACGCCAGCAGTGCGCCGCGCGTGCCTAGCCTGGCCGCGACACTGCCCAGCCCGTGGCTCCGGTCGAACTCCTCGTCGAGAATGGAGTAGTACATGTCGAAGCCTGCTACCCAGAGGCTCACGGCGGCCACGTAGACCCACGGTACGCGGCGGAGTACCTCGGTCAGGCTTTCCGCGGCGTTGCCAGCGGTGGCGACTGCGCCCCCGAACACCACAAGGCCGAGTACCAGGCCTAGGTGGAGATGTGGAAGCCAGTGGAGCCTCTTAGCGTAGGGGTAGGTCATGGCTAGCAGCCAGAGCACGGGGCTCAGGAGGAGCGCGTAGCGGTTCAGTAGCGCAGCGGAGAGGAAGTAGAGGAGGCTCCCCACCGCAACCAGTAGCCACGCATCACGCAGCGCGACCGCACCCGTCACCAGGGGGCGCTGCGAGGTGCGCGGGTTGAGCCTATCAATATCCAGGTCGGCTATATTGTTGAAGGCCATGGCGGCGGTCCGGAGGCCCAGGACGGCCAGCGCCACCAGCAACGCGGTCCGCGCGTCGAGGCAGCATCGGCAGGCCAGCACAGCCCCTGCGTAGGCGAACGGCAGACTAAACAGTGTGTGCTCTATCCTAACTAGCCTAGCCAGCGCGGGTAGACGGGAGACTCGCGTAAGCCTGCCCGGGTCCCAGGCACTAGTCAATGCCGTGCGCCTCCGCTGGCTGCCTAGTCGAGACCCAAGCTCGGCCATAGCTCGTCTATTCTCCTCACGGTCTCGGGGTCGGGCTCTACCTCTCTCGGCCACTCCCTGCCGCCATACTCTTCGGGCAGCTTCCTGGTGGCGTCTATCCCCAGCTTGCTTCCATAGCCC
This sequence comes from Pyrodictiaceae archaeon, assembly GCA_027062725.1. Lineage (GTDB taxonomy): Archaea > Thermoproteota > Thermoprotei_A > Sulfolobales > Pyrodictiaceae > QNYQ01. The sequence continues at coordinate 3,187 of JAMOSW010000031.1, forward strand.
GGTATCGGGGTCGCCGGGTCTAGTTGGTCAGTATGGCTGTTGGGGAGCACGATGACATCCCTCTGGGGGTCAACGTGCGCGGAGACTGCCCACATGACCTGGTCAATGTTGTGTACGTCGATGTCGTGGTCGACGACGACTATTATCTTGGTGAGGCTCAGCTGGGCAAGCCCCCAGAGCGCGGAGAGGACCTTCTTCCCGTGCCCAGGATACCTCTTCCTTATCGAGACTATTGCGAGGCCCTGGAACACGCCATGCTCGGGCAGGTTGAGGTCGACGACCTCGGGTAGGAGGACGCGGAGCAGTGGCAGGAACACCCTCTCCACGGCCTTGCCTATGGCGGCGTCCTCGAGCGGAGGCTTACCCACGACGGTAGCTACGAAGAACGGGCTCCGCCTCATCCAGAGCCTCTCGACCCTCATGACAGGAAACTTCTCGTGGGGTGTATCGTAGTAGCCCCAGTGGTCGCCGAAGGGCCCCTCAGGAGCGAGCCTCTCGGGCTCCACCCAGCCCTCAAGCACCACCTCGGCCCCCGCCGGCACGGGAACGCCGTTGGGGAGCTTGTAGACATCCACGCCGCGCCCAGCCATGAAGCCGGCGAAGAGCAGTTTATCCATCGGGTGCGGGACAGGCATTACGCCGGTCAGCATGGTTGCGGGGTCGGCCCCCACAACCACCGCTACTGGGAGGGGCTCGCCTCTCTCAGCGGCGGAGGCATAGGCTAGGCGGCCACGCTTATGCATCTGCCAGTGGATAACCAGCTCATCCCGTCCCCGGAGCATGACCCGGTAGACGCCTATGTTCGTCACACTCGTCGTGGGGTCGACGGTGTAGACCTGGCCGAAGGTTATGTAGCGTCCCCCCTCAAGCGGCCACTGCTTCACAGCCGGCAGCCTCTCCACGTCAACTCTGTCCCCCTCGACGACCTCGTCCTCGAACCTGGGTCTCCTCACGAGACGCGGCATGTAGCGGCCCAGGTCGAGCGCGTCGCGGAGGCTACGAAGCTTCTCGCCAAGGCTCATCGGCGGTGTGCGGACAGCGGCGGAGACAAGCCTCTCCCCTATCTCCTCGAGCTGCTCGACCCCGAGGGCCAGCCTTATCCGGTCAAGCGTCCCGAACAGGTTCCCCACGAGCCTCCAGCCAGGAAACCCCCTTACCTCCTCGAAGACTACCGCGGGGCCACCACGCCTCATGACGCGGCGTAGGACCTCCGGTATCTCCAAGACAGGGCTCAGAGGCACACGGACTCTCCGTAGGAGGCCCCTGGACTCGTAGAGGCTAAGCAGTTCCCGCAGATCCCGCGGCGCCGGCAAGGCCGGTCCGGCTCCCCGTGGCTACGGATGCCTGCTGGCCCGTGGCTCCTATTTCACCGGCTCCCCCGCCCCCAGCCGAGCCGGGCACGACCACGACGAGTATGTCGTCAGGCTCTATAACCATGTCGTCACTCGGGTTCGATATCAGTACTCCATGTCGCCGTATGGCTACAGGCGTGAGACCCTTCTTCCTCATCTCGAGCAGCACCTCGATGTAGCGCTTACCCGCATAGGGCGCCGCAGGTATCTCATGGAGCTCTATTGGTCTCGCCTCGGCCCTCGAAATGTTCTCGACGAACATCGCCGCGCCAGGCTCAATGAGGCTCGTTGCGAGCATCCTTCCGCCTAGGTCCCTAGTCGGCACTACTATGTCGGCGCCTGCCTTGTGCATGAGCTCCACGTTCTCCGGGTGGAGCGCCTCGGCAACAATCCGCGCCCTCTCATTGAGCCCCCTCACAGCCAGCACGACGAGGACAGTAGTAGCGTCGTCATTCGTACTAACTATGACCATGTTAGCCCGTGGCACGTTGGCGCGCAGCAGCGTGTCGCGCCTCGTAGGGTCGCCACGGACAAGGGTCACGCCCTCAAGCTCGGCCTCCCGGAGAACAGCCGTAGGCTTTTCCGTGACGAGCACTATGTCGCCCGTGTAGCCCCTGCTACGGAGCTCCCTTATGGCGGCCTCCGAAGCGGGCGTCCAGCCTACAACCACCACGTGGCGTACGCCACGGTACCTTATGTAGCCCTGCCTCCTTCTCTCGGCTGCCTCCACTATGCTGCCCGCTGCGAGCGATATAGTAGCGGTGTACACAGCTATACCTGATATAATAGTCAGCATAGCTATCATCTTTCCATACAGCGTACGGGGCGTTATATCACCATAACCGACGGTAGTCATAGTGACTAGAGCCCAGTAGAGTCCGTCAAACAAGCTAACGCCCTCAACCAGAGCGAACAGTACACCAGACGTGAGCCACACCGCTACAGCTATCAACGCAACATCCACTAACACGTGGCGCCGTACCACACGCCTGAGCCTCCGCAGCAGCCTTTTCACAGTCGCCAGCACCGTAGCCGCCACCGCAACCACCCTAGGCAGCCGAGCACCGGCACCACATAGGCCATTGACGCAGCAACAGCTGCAGCGAGGGAAGAGGGGCGGACCCAGGCCGGGCCCCGCCAGGCGGCCAAGGCCGCCCACTAAGGAAGACGAGGGCCCTGGAGAGGCGGGGCCTAGGCCGCCTTGACTAGAAGGATACGTGAAGCGAGTTATATAGCCAGTTACTGGTATAGCACGAAAAGAGGCTTCGGCGGGCCCCGGGCCACCACGCCCGCTGGCCTCTGTAGCTCCTAGATACTTAGGTACGGGTTAGAGGACGCTGCGTATGCGGTCCTTCTGCTTCTTTAGCTCGTAGCGTATGCGACCAAGTATCGCCCTCTTGTCGGCCAGTATAGCCACTAGCGCCTCGCCAACATCCTCGACAAGGATGTAGTTGTTCTTGTACTCCAGTGTCACCATGTCTAGCTCACCGAGGTTAAGCTCCTCACCCAGCCTCAGCGAGGCGCCGTAGAGGGTGGTTATCATCGCTGCGAGCGAATCGGGGTCAAAGCTGGCCTCCCCGCTGTGAACCATGTCAATTACGAAGCCGTCCTTTGACACTATCACTGCCGAGGTTACGCCCTCTATCCTAGTAAAGTCTGTCAGTACGACACGTATCGCGGACGACAAGGCTATCACTCCATATCCTAGAAGAACCCCATACTATAGCTATAAAAAACATGACGAACATGGTTAGCTGTGCTTGGCACAACACCAGTCCACATAGCCGCCCGTTAGCCGCTGCCCTGCTGCTTCCGCTCAGCCAGCTTGCCGCCAACTAGCCCCAGCGCGGCGTGCGTAGCGGATTCCGCACCGAGACCAATAGGGTAGAATATCACCATGTTCTTCTCCTTAGCTACCTCTATTAGTGTCTGAAGTTCTCTCAGCCTAAGGGCAGCCGGGTGCTCCTCGTAGAGCCTGGCTGCCTCGGCGAGTATTCTCGCAGCCTGCCTCTCGCCTTCAGCCTCTATTATCTTAGCCCTCCTCCACCTCTCGGCCTCCGCCTGGCGAGCCATAGCCCTGACCATTCCCTCGGGCAGGACGACCTCCTTTATCGTCACAGCGGTAACCTTTATGCCCCACGGGTCGGTGAGCTCGTCGAGTATACGCTGCAACTCCTTATTGAGCTCCTCGCGGCGCGTCAGCAGGTCGTCTAGCTCGCTCTTGCCTATCACGTCTCTCAGCACCGTCTGCGCGAGCATAGTCACAGCAAGGTGGTAGTTACGGACAGTGAGGACAGCCTTCAACGGGTCCTGGACACGGTAATAGACCACGGCGTCAACAGACACCTCAACATTATCCTTTGTTATTATCCTCTGGCGGGGCACGTCCACCGTGTGTATACGCAGATCTATTATCGTAGCACGGTCAATTACTGGTATTATCACCACGACGCCGGGCCCCTTCACGCCCACGACGCGGCCAAGCCGGAACACTACCGCCCTCTCATACTCCTTAACTATCCTAATGCTGTAAAGGAGTATTATGAGTACGACGGCGGCGCCCAGCAGGAGGGCGAGCAGGTCGCCAGAGGGGCCAGCGGGCACAGCGGGTTCAGCCAAGACATTCACCCTCTAGGGCGTCCCGCACCTATAGCGCAATGTGACGGGGTAAAATGGGGGCCCTCCCGGCTCCCGCCACCCAATGTGCGTGGGAGCGGCTTCCCACAACCATCTTAAACTCCTGGAGGCCCCGGTGGCCACGCCCGGCGGCCCCATGTGGCTGCTAGTCCCTCCCCTCCGGGGGCTCTCTAGGCGGTGGCACCCTTAGTGCGCGGGGTGTAGAGCTGAGTGGTGCAGGCGAGCGAGCGGCGGCGAAGGAGGGGCCCCCTCGATCCTCTTGAGTGTGTCCTCTGCCTGGTGCATGGTAGGCTCCAGAGCCTTCGCGGCGACCTGGGCCTCGAGGCAAGAATGCTGGGCTACATAGCAAGCCTGGTCGCGAAGTGGAGCAGCCGCACTGACGTGTTCGTCGAGAGCTATGACTATATGCTCCGTCTGCTGGGCGAGCTCGACCCCTACCGGTCTAGGAAGGAAAGGCTGAACGCGGCGGCCGCGAAGATAGTGGCGGGGCTTAGCATCGACGAGATGGACGCTGCGGAGCTTCTCTCTCTGATGGCTGCCGCGAACGGCGTCGATATAGACATGCCCGGGTACCGTGTCGATGATAGTAGGGTGTTCCGCGGGCTGCGTGACCAGCCGCAATGGCTTGGGGTAAGCGCTGAGGAAGCCGCCGAACGCGTGGCCGCTGCGGAGAGGATAGTCGTTGTGCTCGACAACGCCGGCGAGGCGGTGGTTGATGTGGTGGCTGCCTCCCGGCTGGCTGGACTCGCCGGGGCCCGGCTCTACCTGGTCGCGCGGAGCTTGCCCTACGAGGTCGACGTGACTGTACGGGAGGTAGTCGAGATACGTGATAGATACGCACCTCGGGCCGAGGTGGTCGGCACTGGTGGGAGGTTCCCCGTGTTCAGTCCAAGGAGTAGCCCCGAGGCGAGGAGGCTCCTCCAGGGCAGGAACACCGTCGTGCTCGCCAAGGGGATAGCTAACCTCGAGGCGTACATGGATAACCCGTCTAGTGTCGCTGACGGCGTCTTTCCTCTGTTCCTGCTCCGCGCCAAGTGTGGCCCCCTGGCACAGTTCTTCGATGTCGCCCTTGCGGATCCTGTTGCTGCGGCCGGCGACTGGGTGCTAGCCCGGCTCCGGGAGAAGCTCGGCGAGCGCATTTAGCAGCACGGCGTTGTCGCGTGGCGCCCCCACGGTTACCCTCATCCAGCCGCCTCCCTCGAGCGGCACTCGGCGGACAAGCACGCCCCTCTCGGCGAGCCCCGCGACTGGGTCCTCGACGCCCGGCACCCGGGCGAGGATGAAGTTGGTCCATGACTTGTACGCCTTGACGCCTAGGCTCTCTAGCGCGTGCCGCAGCCACTCCCGTTCCCGGCGCAGCGCCTCAACTCTGTCCTGGGCGTAGTCTGGCTCCTCCAGGGCGGCGATGGCGGCCGCAAGGCTGGTGCGGGGCAGGAAGGGCGGCATGAGGGCTCTCAGCTTCTCTGCTAGGCTGGGTGCGGCTATCCCGTAGCCTACCCGGAACCCCGCTAGGCCGAACGCCTTGCTAAGGGTGCGGACCACGAGGAGGCAGTCGTAAGACTCGGCCAGGTGGGCGAAGCTCTTCCCGGAGAACTCGTAGTAGGCCTCGTCGAGCACGAAGAGTATGCCCCGACGGCAT
>JAMOSW010000032.1 GCA_027062725.1 Pyrodictiaceae archaeon
CGGCTGCCGAGTGGTGTTGAAGGTGTTAGCGGAGAAGCTGACACGGCACCCTGTTCCTGTCATCGCGGCCTGGATACTCATAGCGCTCGTCGCAGCCCCGCTCTTCGCCTCGCTCAACAAGGTCATCAAGACGCAGCAGTACAGTCTGCCACCAACAGCTGAGGCTAGCAAAGCTGACGAACTGATAAAGCAGGTCAGAGGAGGCAGTTACGGCTTCGGTCTAGTCCTCGTCCAGGGAGTCAACGTCGAGGACAATAGGACGCTACTGGAGCTCGCGCGCTGGGGCACAGACTACAACAAGACGCTAACGGAGGAGGGCGTAGCCAAGAACCCACTCGGTATACCAATAATCCTCGCCGAGATAAACAAGACGCTCTACCGGAGCCTCCTCGCCAACCTGACCACAGCCGCGGACCACATGAAGCAGCTATACGAGGCACTTGACGAGCTCGACAAGGCCTATGCAGAGGCACTCCATAACACCACCGAAGCCCTAAGGCGGCTCAATGAGACCGCCGCCGCGGTCGCAGAGGCAGACATGGGCTACGCTAGAGCCTATGGGGCGCTGCTTGGCGCAGCCAACGCGTCCCGCCAGCTGGCCGCAGCCCTCGTGAATCTCGACAAGGCCTACGTCAACGCGACCGACGGTATCCTCTCCCTAGCCAAGAAGCTCAACATGACCATGGTGCTGCTGACGCACCTCGATGAAGCCTACGCGGGGCTGGCCGCCAACTTGACCAGCACCTACCAGCATCTCTACGCGGCGTTCTCCAACAAGACTCTCGTCTCGGACATAGCGGATAGCCTCGCCTACACATGGTGGCAGGCCGCTAGAACATATATCATAATGAGCGCTGTAGGCGGAAACTATAGCCTCTACGCGAGGCTCGCTAATCTGACTAGCGTCGATCCGCGCCTGGCGCCGCTGCCCCCCGCGGAGGCCCAGATGGTCTACCAGGCAGTCACCAACCTCACCGCCGAGACCGGCGACGTCGACGTGGCGGCGCTGCAGGTCGCCGAAGAGATGCTCGCCCAGAAGCTCCCGAGGAGCGCGCAGCCCCTGGCGAGAGTTGTGGCCGAAACATGGCTCCGGGAGGCTAAGAGGCTGGCGGCAGAGCATAACGCCACCAGCCTGGCTGGGCTGATACACGTAGACCCCGCAGAGCCGAAGCTCGCCATGGAGACCCAGCTCCTCGCGCTGAAGCTAGCCAGAGAGGCCGCTGACGCAGCCGCCGCTACTGTGGCCAGCCATGCCGCCGAAGAGGCCGCCACCGTGCTGGCCAAGATGCTGGAACTCGAGGGCCTGCCCGCCGCTACTGCCGAGGCGCTCGCAGCCAGCCTCAGCAGGGGCAGCCTCAACACAACTATCATAGCGACGCTTGTCGTCGAGAAGGCGGCCGCGGAGTACCCCGAGCTGAAGAGCATGAAGAAGCCCCTCGTGGCTGTGCTTGTCGAGGCCGATCCCGAGGCCCAGGGAGTGCTAGCCAAGAACCCGGAGGCCGCCCTGGAGGCTGCCAAGAAGCTCCTGGAAGCCATGGGGGCGCCGCGTTCCGTTGTAGAGGCCGCCGCAGAGCTTGTCGCTACAGGCAAGCTGAGCCGCAGGGACGCCGCGGAGGCCGCGCTGAGGCTCCTCAAGGAGGAGCTGAGGAGGGAGAAGCCAGAGGCCGCCGAGCTGCTGCCGCTCCTAGCCGGGTACGACCCTGAGGCCCAGGGAGTGCTGGCCAAGAACCCGGAGCTGCTGATCGAAGCAATCGCCGACGTGCTTGTCGCCAAGGCCGCCGAGCAGGGAGTCACGGTGGAGCCGGAGGCCCTACGGGAGCTGGCTAGGATGGTGGTAGTGGAGGGCATCGACCCACGTGAGGCTGCCAGGAGGCTTGCGCTGCGCCTGGTCGCGGAGGAGGCTGCGCAGCGGGCCGGCGAGAAGGAGGCAGAGATGCTGCTAGGGATACTTGAAAGGTTTGACCCGGACGCGAAGGGAGTGCTGGCCGAGAACCGTACACTCGCGCTGGAGGCTGTGCTCGAGGCGGCCCGGGCGCAGGGCATGTTGCCGGCCAACGCCACACTGACGCCCAGGCTTGTGGAGGAGCTGCTCTCTAACGAGACCCTGCTCCGCCGCTACCTGGCGGAGGAGATGGCGCAGCATGTAGTCCAGAGGGCTCCCCCGGAGGTACGGCCAGTTCTAGAGAATTTCATTAAGATGCTCGAGGAGCGGGGTCCTGGTGTGCCTCCCGAGGAGAAGTGGCAGCTCATCATAGACGCCTCGGCGTCTATGATAGCGAAGGCGGTTGGCCTGCCACGTGCAGAGGCTGAGAGACTGGCCCAGGTCTCAGCCCTCGTAGCGCAGGGCAGGGTGAGCGCCGAGGAGGAGGCGAGGAAGCTCGCCGAGAAACTGCTAGTGGAGGAGATCGCGCCTAAGCTGTTGAACGAGACTCGGGGTATGCTCGTCTCCAGGAGGCTTAACGGCTTCCTGGTGATGTTCACCCCGCTGGGTGAGAATAGGGACACTAGGGCGGAGAATACCGTGAAGGCCGCCGATATTGCTGGCTCGCTTCTGGAGAAGCATGGGCTCCAGGCAAAAGTGTTGGCGAGCGGCAGCGACCTGCTCATGAAGGAGGTCCGCGAATATGCTATAAAGGACGCGGAGAAGACTAGCAAGATAAGCGAGGCAGCAACCTTCGTAGTGCTGCTGCTGATACTTGAGAGTCTGTTCGCAGTCCTTATGCCCTATGTGGGTATCATGCTGGGCCTGGTGGTTGGCGGCGCCCTGGTCTACCTGGCGGCAAGGGCAGGGATAGTCACTGTCGACTCTACTACCCAGTCGTTGATGATGACCACGGCGCTTGGCCTGGGCGCCGACTACGCCGCCTACCTGGTGCACAGGTTCCGTGAGGAGCTGGCGAAGGGCAGGGAGCAGAGGGAGGCCGCCGCCCACGCACTGGCGACAGCCGGGCCGGCGATACTCGCGAGCGCGCTGACAGTGATAATAGGGTTTGGCAGCCTCCTACTGGGCTGGGACATAACGTTCCTACGAGGCATAGGCGAGACCATCCCGGTTACGGTAGCCGCTACTGCCGCTGCCAGCCTCACCCTGGTGCCGGCGCTGCTAGCCCTCATAGGTGGGAAGAGGTGGTTCTGGTGGCCCAGGAGGCCCAGCAGGGAGAGGCACGCTGAGCGGGAGAGCAGGCTGATGCGGAGCCTACACCGCCACCACAGGCCGGTGCTGGCTGCGCTGGTAGCGGCTATGCTAGTGGGCGCCTACTTCTACGCAACATTCAAGGGCAGCCATGACATGAAGCTGCTGCTCCCCGAGAACGCCGAGGCAATGAAGGCTTTCAACGTGTTGAAGCGTGACTACATGCCGGGCCTCACAGACCCGGTCTATGTGGTGGTCCGGCTGCCCGACAGCTACTGGGAGAACAAAGACCTGCAGGAGAGGGTGGCGGAGCTGGCAAAGGCGATAGAGACCCTGCCCGGGGTCGGCAAGGTGGTGGCACCGAACGCGTCAGCCGAAGGCCCCCTCGCCATGGACGAAAGCATGGTCAGCAAGGATGGACATGTGGCACTGATAGAGGTTATACTCTCTGTGGACCCGTACAGCGATAACGGCACAGACGTGGTTAGGAGGGTACATGATATTGTGCACCAGGAGGCGGAGAGGCTAGGCCTCGAGGCGTATGTGGGTGGCGCGCCGTACGCTGTGCTCGAGATGGACAAGCTGCTGCATGAGAGGTACTACTACCGAATACTGCCCGCCGCCTCGGCGCTGATGGTGTTGGTGTTTACTGTGATATTCGGCAGCCTGCCAGCAAGCATAGCAGCCCTCCTGGTCATAGTTGGCTCCGCCATGCTGGGCATAGCTACCAGCGTCGTGTTGTTCAAGGACGTTCTAGGTAAGGGTGTGCCATGGTTCCTCCACATAGTCTCGATGATGGCCGTCATGGGCGTAGGCATGGACTATAACAGCTTCTTCCTGGCGAGAGCGTTGGAGGAGTGCCAGCGCAACCAGTGCCAGGACACCGAGGAGGCCCTAGCACGGGCCACCGGCGCGGTAGGCCTCTTCATAATAGGGCTAGCGATGGTCGTGTCGTCAGCATATCTCTCAATGCTATCTGCAAGCAACGTCGGAATGCAGGCAATGGGCTTCACGCTGGGCGTCACTATACTGCTTGCCGGCTTGATGGCCGGCTACCTGTTCACGCCACTAGTGATAGCACTGCTGGGTGAGAAGGCCTGGTGGCCATGGGGCATGAAGAGGAGGATACGCCACTAGCTACACTCCCCCCCTTTTTCTCTTCCGGAGCCCCGACCCCCCGGGGACCACGTTGGGCTAGAACAGATTCTTCATGGGGGAATGTTTTTCCCTACCAGTAACCCGGTACAGTCCTACCCAGGCCCCACCGGGCGCCCACAGGCCGCCCCGAGGCCTCGCACCGGTCAAGGCCACGACAGTCCACGAGGTGGTCACAATAGCGCTGATGCATACGTTTTCGGAGCGAGTACCTGTACGTGACTGTAAGGAGCTAATCCATAGCCTGGACCCACTGGACCTCATAGAGTACCTCCGCTTCTTCCCGATAGAGAAGGTCAACACAAAGAAGGACCATATAGAGGTCATCTATATCCACAATCCGCGCGCAAGGTTCGGCGGGAAGGCAAAGACCAAGGTGACCGTTGTCAGCGGGGAGAGCAGCCTCAGGCTCCACGGCCTAGGCCCGGTCTCGTTCGAGCTCCGCCTTAGCTGCAACACGCCTCGCACGCTCGTAGCCTACCTCACGGTCACAGGCAAGCTGATAGACAGGATACCCAAGAGTAGGGCCAGGGAGCTCTTCGAGGCTCTCGTCGCCGAGCTGAGGGCGCAGGGCGGCGCAGAGGAGGCGGTACCCACCCCGGCAACGGCCGAGGCGCCGCGTGCGGCGGCCGCGCCGGTGGCTGCTGCGGCCGTGCAGGCCGGTGGCACCGCCTCTGTCCCGGCGCCTGCCGCTTCAGCGCCGGCCACCCCGGTGTACCCTCAGCCCGCCGCGCCAGCTACCACTGCCTCGCCCATCCCCGGGCCCGGTGGGGGCGAGGACCTGGCGGCCTGCATTGTGAGGCTGATAACCGCGGGGTTCCCGGTGGACGAGGAGCTGTCCCGGAGGGTTCCCTCGGAGTTCTCTCCGCGTCTCCGTACGCTGCCGGTCGCGGCGCACGGGTATGAGCCCTCGGAGAGGGTCAACCTGATAGAGTTCGACGACGCGGACTACCTTATCAGGCTTGTGAGTGGGGATGTGCGTGTTGACGTGGTGAGGCTGGGCGGCAGGGTCGGCGTCTACTACCGGGGCCCCGACGGGGAGGCCTATGGGGATGAGGCTGCGCGGCGGGCGGCGGAGAAGCTGTGCGTGCCGGGAAGGAGGATAGCCTACACAGTGGCGCGCCTATCCTAGCATCCTTTTCGTGAGCTCCGCGTAGACCCTGGCTGCGTTCTCTAGCTCGCTTATCGGGACATACTCGTCCGGCATGTGCGCCACCGCTATCCCGCCTGGGCCGTAGGTTAGCGCTGCTATGCCCCTTTCCTGGAAGTAGCGGGTGTCGAGGCCTCCTATGCAGATCGTCCTTAGGGGTTCTATGCCGAGCACCTCCTTTACTGTTGCAGCTACTTGCTCGACGAAGGGGTGGTCGGGGGGCAGCGTGGTTGCCGACGCCTTGCCGTCGACTACCAGCTCTACCCGGTACCCCTGACTGAGGAGGCCGGTCTCCCTGGCCGCCGTCTCGATGGCTTCGCGGAGCTCCCTCTCAACCTCGTCGGGGTCTTCGCCTGGGATTGTGCGGCGGTCGAGGCTGAACTCGTAGAAGCCGGGGACTATGTTGGTCTTGGCGCCGCCGCGGACCTCGCCCCCCATGGTGAGGGTGGGGCTGGCCGCTCTGGGGTCGTCCATTGGCAGGTCTGTCTTCCGCTCCGCGAGGCGGGGGATGTAGTTGTGGCGAAGCCAGACAGCTATCTCCGCCATCGCCTCGAAGGCGTTGAGGCCGAGCCAGGGCGCTGAGCCGTGAGCCTGTTTGCCGTAGACGCGCACCCTGGCCCAGACGGCGCCCCTGCTGCCTATCCATATCCTCTTGGTTGTGCTTGGCTCTGCTACCACAGCGTGGCTAGGCCTGGCTAGTCCCTTTTCGAGCATGTACTTGACACCTGTCTCGCCGCCCGTTTCCTCGTCAGGAGTGAAGCTTAGCTCCAGGCTGCCCTGGGCGGGCTCCCAGCCGGAGTCTAGGAGGGCGCGGACAGCGCCTATCACCGAGGCGATGCCGCCCTTCATGTCGCTGGCTCCGCGGCCGTAGACTTTCCCGTCCCGCACGACGGGCTGGAAGGGGTCCATGCTCCAGCCCTGGCCCGGGGGCACCACGTCGTAGTGGCCGTTGAAGTGGAGCACGGGGCCGGGCTTGTCGGAGCCAAGCCTCGCTATCACTATGTACCTTGGGTGGCCCCTGGCCCAGGGGTAGTACCTCTCAACCACCTCGTCCGGGACACGGTGGATCTCGACCCGGAGGCCGAGGCTCTCGAGCTCTCCCCGCAGCAGCTCCGCCATTTCGTCATAGCGCTCGCCCGGCGGATTCACGGTCGGCACACTGATTAGCCTCTTGAGGAGCTCCACGATGTAGCTTGTGTCCACCTTTGACTGCATAAAGTGCCCCCTCGCCCCTCTCCGGGGGGTAGCAGGACAGAAGGGGGTTTAGAGTAGGGGCCCGGGGGAGCCGCCCTCTGGCGCCAGAGTTTATATGCATAAGTTTATGTGTACAGTGGCGCTTTCTCCTCCGGGGCGGGGGCGGCGCCATGGCCAGGACTATCACTGTCTCTGAGGAGGCGTATGAGGCGCTCCGGAGGCTGAAGAGGGAGGGTGAGAGCTACTCGCAGCTCATCCTACGGCTCGCTAGGGGCGAGGAGGAGCGGAGGAGGAGGCTCCTCAGCCTCTTTGGCGCCTGGAGCGACCTGGGCGAGGAGGAGGCCCGAGAGTTGCTGGCGGAGCTACGGCGGGAGTGGAGGAGTTGGCGTGCATAGTGCTCGACACTGATCTCCTCGTCGGGCTCCTCCGAGGCGAGGAGAAGGCGAGGGAGTTCATCGAGAGACTCTGGGAGCGGGGCGACGAGCCCGTCACAACAGCGGTGAACATCTACGAGCTCTATAGTGGAGCGTATCGCCGCGGCCCCCGCCACGTGGAGGCTGTTAGGGAGCTGGAGAGGCTCCTGCCGGTTCTCCAGCTGGACGCGAAGGCGGCGAGGCTGGCGGCCGAGATAGGCGACGGGCTGCGGAGGAGGGGCGCACAGCTCGAGATACGGGACCTTCTCATAGCCGCTGTGGCTGTCGCGAACAGCTGCAGGGTCGCCACCTGTAATGTGAAGCATTTCCGCCGGGTAGAGGCGCTGGCTGTGGAGCGCTGGTGCTAGCCGAGCATGCTGCTCTTCCCGCGTGAGAGCCTTTCCACCTCCGCCAGCACCTCATAGCCCGTAGCCAGCCTCCTGGCCACGTCATCTACGACCATGCGTGCGTAGTCCCTGCTCGCGCCGAGGTCGAAGAAGTCTAGGAGTCCCTCCCTTGCACCTGTGACTATGACCCTCAGTATCGTTGTGTCGCCTTCCTCTAGGGCTATCGTGGTCGCTGCGAGCGAGTTGCCTGCCCGGAGGAAGTACTTCTCTCCAACAGCCACAGCCACCCTGGGCCTCACGGGAAGCACGCGGAGGTAGACGTTGGAGGCCTCGTCGACCTCAGCGAGTGCCGAGACAACCCTCTCGAAGCCTGCCTTGACCCGGACAGCGAGCCCATGAGCGAGCATGAGGCCGAGACACCAGGTTGAGTTCCTAGTTGGGCCGGGCGGCCCCCTATAGGTTGCCCTGGAACGGCGAGATCTGGCGGGCTTTGCCGGAGGCGTTGAACTTCGACATGCCTGCCATAATCTCCTCATATGCCCCAGGCCGGTGAGCCACCGCGCCACCATCTAGCTGCTCCAGCGCAGCCCGGGGCCCCAGCGTGACCGCGGAAGGCGACTGCGGCCGTGCTCTACCCGGAGGAGAAGGCTTCTCGGGCAACTCCACCGGCGCCGTCTCCTCCGGGTAGAGGCCTAGGGCAGCCCGGAGCGTAGCCGCGCGGAGCCCCGAGGCGCCGGCTCGGAGAAGGAGGCCAAGGCCGCTGCCGGAAAACCTTGGCCTAGAGAACCCGCCTTAGTGGATGAGGAGCACTCTCTCAGCCGCGCCGCCCTGGGCTATTTGCATCGGCGCGACCTCTATCACGCAGTAGGGCTCCGGCTCCACTCCGTGGGACTTCTCGACAGCCACGTGGGGGTGGCCGGTGAGGGCGTCGAGCACGGCAGCTAGCATCCCCCTCTCCAGGTGGCAGACCCCGCGGTGCCTCCCGGAGCCAAGAGCCTGCAGCCTGCCGGCGGCGGCCGCGTCGGCTATGCTTGGCGGGGAGACGAGCCTTATCCTGGCGTAGTCGCCCCTGAGCTCTTCCACCTCAACCCGGCCGAAGCCAAGCTGGGAGAGGTATCTGGCGTACTCCTCCACTATCCTCTCCATGCTGCGGTCGCCGTCAACGAGCCTCTCGAGCTCCTCGACGAGGCCGCGGCCTATCTTCTTACCTAGATAGTAGAGCGGGCCCGCCGCGGCGTCACCCACAAGACCCCTCATCGCGTCTATTATGGCCTTGTAGGCGCGCAGCGGGATGAGTATGTAGCGTTCCTCCCCGCCAGCCACTGTCAAATGGCCGTCGCGGAGGTTTAGACGGTCCGCCACGCACGAGCACCTCACTGTCCAGACCATTACACAAACAATATTATTTTTAA
>JAMOSW010000033.1 GCA_027062725.1 Pyrodictiaceae archaeon
TCACGTCGGCGTCAATAACTATAGAGTCGCTAGCCATCGACGCTGTGTAGTCGAAGCAGCGACGCGTAACCGCCAACAGGGACGGCGGCGAGCCGCGCAGCATGGAGCGGCAAGCCTGTATGAAGCCCTGCGCGGCGAGGAAGGACGCCCCGCCGCCAGAGGTAGCCGAGACGCCATCGGCGACAACCGCTGCACCGCGGCGCCTGTCGCTGCTTAGCCAGACGGCGAAGTCATCCTCCGAGTGCACAGTGTTTATCGTTGCTCCCCAAACGTGCCATGGCATGCCACGTACACCCTTCCACTGGGGTCATCCCGGGGGTCCCGCCGCAAGGGCCCGGCTCCCCGGGGGGACAGCGTGGAGCGCGGCCACCCGGGGGCTTCGGACTCTTCCGCCATGCGGCTCCGTGTTTTTAGCTATGTGGTGTCCTCGGCTGGCGCCCGGCGCTTATCCCTAACTGGCAGCTAATAGCTAATAACTCTCCGTCCTAGTAGTCTTGTGAGAACGGTGCATAGTGGGTCATGGAGAGGCTGACGCGCAGCGCTGTGCTCGATGTTAGGGCGCCATGCGAGAAGGTCCTGGACTATATATTGTCGCGTGGCGTGCTGGATGTAGTCGGCGGCGCCGCCAGGGTTACTTCCACTGCTGAAAAGAAGGGGCGCGTGGTTATCCACTTCGCCTCAGCGACTAGGAGGAAGGACTACCGCGTCGAGGTAGAGGTCTCTAAGACGGGCGACCGGATAGTGTACAAGATGAGCGGCGACATGGAGGGCGAGCTGCGGGTAACTGGTCTGCCGCGGGGCGCGGCCTGCAGGCTCTATGTGGAGGCGGAGGCTGCAGGCCCGCTTCTCGATGAGTATGGCGGCGAGGCTCTGAGCCGGATAGTGAACCGCGTCATCGTGAACGTAGTCTCCAAGTTCCCGGCGATAATCCAGCCCAGGCTGCCGGGTGGTAGGCTCGGCGACGCGTTTGTCGAGCTGTTCAGTCTCCTCAACCTCGCGGTCGGGGGGCAGGCGACGATAGGCCGGGGTGGGCGGCTGAGGAGCGTCGCGGTCAACATAGATACTGGCAGCGTGGTTAGCGTTGACGGCGTGGAGGAGGCTCTTGCCCAGAGGCTGGCCGCTAAGCTTAGTAACGCGCTTAAGCCGCTGGTTGAGGCGCTGGAGGAGCTTGGCGCGGGCCAGCCGGACAGGATAGTGGTGTCTGCCGGCAACACTGTACTCGTCGCGAGCCACGTGGCGGGCTTGTCTGTCGTGACGATCCTTGAGAGGGAGAGGGAGGAAGAGGGGGCTGAGGGAGGCTGACCTGCATTGGCGCTGCCCACGACTATCATGGGTGTGTTGAAGAAGAGGCCGCTCAGTTTCACGGTCCTCACACTCTTCGTGCTTGACCGCTCGCTCAGCATGAGCGAGCCCAAGACCTATGATCATCGCTGGAAGTGGGAGCATCTCGTCGAGCTTGTGGAGAGGCTTCTACAGCGCTTCGCGAAGAGCAAGATGGCGCCCGCGTTCCGCGTAGGCTTCGTCTGGTTCAGCGACGACGTCTACGTGGTCGAAAAGGGCGGCAAGAAGTACTTCCCCGTTGTGCCGAGGAACCCGGCGCTGCAGGCGTTCCACGAGTCGCTGGAGAAGAACAAGCCGTACGGCATGACAGCCATGGCGGATGCGCTGGAGGCTGCCGAGCAGATAATCCGCGAGTATATCCGCGACGAGAGTCTCCCCAACGAGAAGTACGTGACCATATTCCTGTTCACTGATGGAAAGGAGACAAAGCGCAGCCCGGAGGACGTGGCCAGGGTCGCTGAGCGACTAAACACGGAGGTCCTCCAGGAGCTCCGACAGGTTAACCCCCGCAACAGGCTGAGCATAGCGACCATAGCGATGGGGCTCGACGCCGACCGCGAGACGCTGCGCGACATCGCAAGCTATCTGCGCGAGTCGCAGAGAAAGGTGCTAGAGGAGCGCGGGCTCATAGACATAGTTGACCCGCCGTACCACGAAAAGATGTTCATAGATGCACCCAAGGACGACAAGATAAGCAAGGAGTGGGAAGAGGCTGTGAGGCGCTTCGTAGAGAGGCTCAGCGAGACCGCCGCCCTCTAGCTGGCCGTGTTTCTTCTCTCCCGTCGCGGTGTCCCGCAGGGCTCCGCGTGGCCCCGGCAGGGGGCCCTGCCGGGGCTAGCTAGTGTGTAGCACTTAGCAGGGGTGCAGCGAGGCCTTGGCTAGGGTCGCAATCGTTTTCCATGATGGCCATGTGGTTGAGACGGATACTGACCGCTGGGAGCTGGTAGACAGCGGTGGAGAGGCTGACATCTACATCCTCCACCATCGGGGCAGGGAGTACATAGCTAAGGTTTTCACAGAGAAGCAGTCCATGCTGGCGAAGCCTATTGAGAGAATGGCTGAGATTCTGCGCAGGCTTACTAGGCTACGTTACCGCTGCGGCGCCGCGCTGCCTCATAGTCTCCGTGTGCGCGGCCTCCCCGTCGGCTTCACGAGCTTCGAGAACAGGGCTGTCCTGGTGTTTAACTCGCTCCAGGAGTTCAAGACTATAGCGGATATCCTGGTTGACGAGGCTGAGACGAGGAAATACCTGGTTGAGTTCAGTGACGCTGAGCGCTCAGAGTTCGCGCTCGACGTGCTGAAGGCTCTCGCGTGTCTCGAGTACGCCGACGTGATACACGTCGACGTGACCACCGCAAACGCTGCGCTTGGACTCTTCGAGGGCAGGCCATGGGTCCACTTGTTCGACATAGAGGCTGCCGCGGTCATGGAGAGCCCCGACTACCCGCTCGTCGTGATCCCGGCCCGCGACGCGAACTACATGCCGGTCGAGGTACTCGAGGACATGGGGCTGCCGGTGCGCGCGCCCGATGCTGCCGATCTTCCCCTGGTGCTGGATCCGACGCGTCTCGACGAGAGGGTCCTGGCGTGGATAGTCTGGACGCCGACGTGGTATGGGTTCCAGCTGGTGAGCTACGTCTACCTCGCCGTGAGCCTATTCCAGGGCCTGCCCGCGATGAGCGCCAAGTACTGGGAGGAGATAGTGCTGCGCGAGAAGGAGGCTGGCTACCCGGGCGGCTGGCCGCCGAAGGCTATGGTTGAGGCAGGCTACCTGGAGATGAGCGAGTACAGGGAGCTGAGCAGGCTGTGGCGCCGGCTCGGCGACCGGTTCCTCGCGGTGCTGTACAGGTTCTACGTGGTTGACGTCGCGGAGAAGCGTCGTATGCCCTCCGTGACTGTGTCCTCTATCCTATACTGATGCTGGGGCGTGTCTGGGCTCGCGGGGCCAAGCACTATTTTAGTCTCTGGAACGGGGTTTCTGTCCACGATATGTGGGCATTGGCCCCCTTGTCGCGAAGCCCCATGCTGCTCCCCTGGCTCCCTTCGGGGGCTGGGGGTCTCTGGCGCTACACGCGTCGTGGAGAGAAGGGTGAATAGGTGATGGCTGAGCAGGTGACTGCTGTTTCTTCGCCCGAGGAGGTGCTTACTGAGGTCATCGCGCTAGCCAGCAGCATTGACGGTGTCGACCTCGTTGTCGGCGCATACGAGGGCTTCACGTACACCGTGCAGGCGAAGGACGCCAGCCTCGAGATGTTCGCGGACGAGATAGCCGCGTCCTCTACCGCCATCCTTGAGGCTGCGCGGGGCAGGCTGCCGGGCGACGAGGCCAACCCAAGGGTAGTCATAGCCGAGTACGGTGACAAGGCTGTACTGGTAGGCGATGTCGGCGAGAAGTTCACTGTCGCGATAGTCGGCGAGAAGCGTGTCCTCGAAGAGGCAGCCGGCGTGGTCGAGAGGCTGATAAGACGCACGCCGCTCCTATGTCCCAGCTGCGGCGCCAACCTCGACGTCCACACCTACACCTGCCCCAGCTGCGGCAAGACGATACCCTTCACGGCGAAGGCGTGCCCCTTCTGCGGCTACAGGGAGGAAACCAGGAGCTGTCCCAACTGTGGCGCCAAGCTCCGCCTCTACGTGGCCAGGGTGGAGCCCGCCGAGGCTGCGGCCAAGCCAGCCGCCGCACCCGCCGCGGCGGAGGCCGTCGAGGAGGCTACGGCAGCCGGCGTGGATGAGGCCACACTGGCTGCCCTGATGGGCGGTGCGACCGCGGCATACTTCGCGATATCCGTGCTCGGCGCCGGCATGAACCCTGGCATGGCTGCGCTGGCTGCCGCGCCGCTGCTTGCAGCGTCTTGGCTCACGCTCTACACGCTGAGGAAGAACACTAGGAAGACCAGGGAGGCGGAGTAAGGGGCACTGGGCACCACGTGTCGTCTCCCTTCTTTTCCTTGAGGGGTGGTGGCTGGAGCGCCGGGGATGCGGCGTCGCTGTGGAGGTGTAGCGGGTTTTGTTCGTCTCACGCGGGCGCACCGTGAAGCTCACAAATGTCTCGGATCTGCCCCTGCCGGAGGCTATCCGTGAGCTGATAAAGCTGGGTGACGCAAGACTCGTCTACTATGCCCCGGACGGCAGCGTGTTCCAAGTCGAGACGAGCCGGCGGGGAAGAGCCGGCTGCGTGGCCCAGATGAAGGATGGCCGCGTCCTGTACGGGACACAGTGCCTCCGCGAGCTGGCTAGACACCTCTCCAGCACCGAGGGCGTGGTAGAGCTAATAGAGCTCGACGCCGCCCGAGTCCGTACCGACTTGCTGAGCCTGCCGCAGTCTATCCTCCCCATGGGCGTTAAGGACGTCGAGAGGCTTGCGGCTGGCGGCGCCGGGGCGGAGCCCCGGGCCGTGCCTGCACCGGCAGCGGCGGAGGCCAGGCCCGGGGAGGAGCCGGCGCCGCCCGCTGCCTCCGCGCCCGCTGCCGTCGCCGTGCCGCTGGCTGGCGTGCAGCAGGTGCTCCAGCAGCACCTGGCCCTGCTCTCGAGGCGGGGCCTACGGCTCGGGGATGTGTTCAACGTCCTCGCCGCGGGCGTCGTCGCAGTGGCGGGCAAGGAGGTTGCGGCGCAGGGCGCGGCCAGGCCGTGCCTAGACATAGTGGCCGACATAGCGATGCTTCGCGGCCGCGCGCTGGTCGACTGCAAGGCGGGCAACGAGAGGGTAACGGTGCTGCTTGACCCGGTCCGGGGGAGGGTTGAGGCGCTCTACAGCAGCGGCGACTACGTCTACACAGGCATCCACGCCTTGGAGAGGGCTGCACAGCTCCGCCCGCTGGAGGTGAGGGTGTTCCTCAAGGAGGAGTAGCGGGCTCGGGCAGGGTGAACACGATCCTTTCGTAGCCGCCGGTCCTGCCGCCCCTTCTCCCATAGATGGCCACGACCGCGTTGTTGACGATATCCCACTCCTCCTGGCCCTGGCCCATGTCCACTTCGAGTATCTTCGAGCCCGGCGGGAACACCCAGTAGGCCTCATAGTTGTACTCTATGGGCTCGGGCTCGTAGCGGTTCTCGTAGACGTTCCTTCCCGGCCGCGTGGGCGCGCGGAACCTGAACGCGAAGACTATGAATACGCGGTCACGCCTCCCGCGGAACCCTATGTCAACCATGACCACCTTGGGCCGCACGCGGACACCGTTAACCACAACTGTCTCCCTGTCGACAAGCTCCTGCATACCGTAGTAGAGCCGCTGCACCTCATCCTCAAACAGCCGTTCATCGCCGACTACTGCATCATAGTACCCCATGGGGTCCACGTAGTCGAAGACCAGGTAGTAGGCTATATAGCCGTAGCCTACATAGAAGAAGCCCTGCCCATGCACAGGGGTAACCGCGTCACTAGCCTCTCGGAGCCACTCCTCACGCACAAGCCGGGCGCCACCACCCCTCCCACGACCACGGTGATGAGCGGGCGCCACCCCCTACTCAGCCCTCCCCGCGGAGGCCGCCGGCCACCTAAAACCCGAGATAAGAGGTAGCCCCCTGGAACCCTAAAAGACAGAGACACCACCGGAAGGGGGTGCTTGAGGAAACCTTCTTAGAGAAACAGCAGCCAGCCACAATCCCCATGGAGAAACAGGGTACAGGGGGATGAGGGGAGCCGGGAGCTCTCCCCCACCCCGAGGCGCCAAGGGCTGAGCCGAGGCGCCGCTCCCCCAGCCCCTCCAGGGGCTGCTTGCTAGGTTTATCCCTAACTCCCCCATCCGATAGAGAGGCAGGCAATATATGGCAGACCCGGGATAGTGCTCTTAAACCCCTCTTGGCTCTTTGGGGCAGACTATACGTGGAGCCCCGGGGGGTCTAGTGCCCTGCCCTGGGTGGTGGCCTCGGGCCCGTAGCTCAGCCCGGTTAGAGCGCCCGGCTGATAACCGGGAGGTCGGGGGTTCGAATCCCCCCGGGCCCACCACTTCTCTGCAGCCTGGAACGTTTTAATCCAGACGTGGTCGCTAGCTTGTCTCCATACTCTGGTGTCCCCCTGCTCCACAACATGGACGTGCTAGGGTTTCGGCCCAGTGAGTTCGACTACCTAGTGTTGAGCCATCGCCACGTGGACCACACGGGGGGCGTGAAGGGGTTCCTCGAGGCCCGCGGGGGCCGATACCCGTGGTTGCGCATCCGGGCCTCTTCGAGCCCAGCGTCGCCGTGGTTAGGGGCGTGCTGATGGAGATAGGGTTCCCGTTGACGCCGGAGCGGCTGGCCTCCCTGGGCGGTAGGCTGGTCGCTTCCAGGGCGCCGCTGCAGCTGTTCCCCGGGGCCGTGTTCAGCGGCGAGGTGCCAAGCAGGTGGGGGCCGCGCCACACGGGCCTAGTGTATAGGCTGGGCCCCGAGGGGCTCGTTGAGGACCCGATGCTGGACGACGCGTTCCTCGCTCTCAGAGTCGGCGACCGGGTCTACACGCTGACTGGCTGTGGGCATGCCGGCGTCGAGAACATAGTCGGCTACGCGAAGGAGGTCTCTGGTGCGGCGCGGCTTGGCGGCGTTGTTGGTGGGCTCCACCTTCTCGGGGCGCCTCCGGGGAGGGCCTGGGGAGGTCGCAGAGTTCCTGGCCGGGGAGAAGCCCGGCGTAGTGGCTGCTATGCACTGTACGGGCCCGCTGGCGCAGGCTGTGCTACGGGAGAAGCTGGGCGAGGCGTACGTGCTCGCCGGTACGGGGAGCAGGATAGAGCTACGCTAGCCCGAGGCGGAACAAGGGAGGGTAGGGTTTGTGGCATGGGCCCGGGGGCCCCTCCTGGGGGCGTGTCTCCCCGGGGCCCCGGAGGGGTGTCTGGTTCTCTAGCTGACCCCGTCTGGGGCCTTCACTTCCTGCGTTGTCGCCGTGGCGGCTGACGACGGGCGCTTGGCTTAGGCCTTATTACTCTGGCTCCTTTGCTGGGCGTCTTGTTGCTAGCCCTGGGGTCTGGGGCTGTCTCATAGGATGTGTTGAGCGTCTAGGGGTCTAGCGTTATGCCGAGCATCGGGTCGCTGCTTCTGAGGATTGACGGGCGCGGCTATAAGGCGTACCGGGACCTTGTGGGCGCCTCCGAGCGTGTTGGGGGCCTGGTTGTCCGGGTTGTGCGTGTCCAGGGTGATCCCTTCGCGCCTCCCAGTGTTGTGGCTGTGGAGTCCCGTGTGCGTGTCCCTGGCTGGGCACGTTGCTGTCTAACCGCGGTTGCTGATTTCATCTATCGGCGTCTTTGGCGCGCGCTGTCGAGGCGCTCGGCGCGGATGGGTGAGGGGCGGAGCGGGTTTCTCGGCGTGCCTCGGCCTGGGCCTGTGATGCTGCGGAGGAGCGGGCTTGAGGTCTTTCCTGACGGGCGTCTGGTTGCCCGTGTCTGGGTTGGGCTTCCCTCGAGGAGGCGCCGGGTGCTGGCAGATGCCGCGGAGGAGCTTCTGCTGCGCCGGGTGCCTGGGGCCGTGGAGGAGGCTCTCCGGGGCCTTGGCGGCGAGGAGCTGAGGAAGCATGTCTCTGTGTGGAGGCTGCAGGAGGAGCTGAGGAGCCAGCTGAGGAGCCGCGGCCTGGTAGCCTTCGTTGGGGATGGTAGTGTGTTGCCGAGACGCTGTGGGGGCTGCGAGGAGCCTCTGCCGGGCGCTGTGCCCTTCGAGTCCCCGCCGGGGCTCCGCGTCGAGCTGGAGACCAGCGAGGGCATCGTGACGGGCATGGGGGTGCCGAGGGGGGTCACGGTTGTCGCCGGCACAGCGTTTCACGGGAAGACGACGCTGCTTGAGGCCATGCAGGTAGGCATCTACAACCATGTGCCCGGGGATGGCAGGGAGAGGGTTGTCGCGGTCCGGGGCGCTGTGAAGGTCAGGGCGGAGGATGGCCGTAGCACATCCTGTGTCGACATATCGACGTTTGTGCACGACGTGCCCGGGGGGCTTGACACGTCGTGCTTCACGACCCGTGACGCGAGCGGCGCCACCAGCATGGCCGCGGCTATACAGGAGGCGGTTGAGGCCGGCGCGGATCTCATACTGATTGACGAGGATACGTCGGCTACGAACCTGCTCTTCTTTGACGAGAGGGCCCTCGGCCTCATCCGCCGCAAGACCGTGACGACGGTCTCGGAGCAAGCTCGCAGCATGGCCGAGCAAGGCATCTCTCTCATAGTAGTCTCTAGTGGCTCGGTGCCACTCCTGGCCTCTGCAGACACGAT
>JAMOSW010000034.1 GCA_027062725.1 Pyrodictiaceae archaeon
CGACAGTAGGCTCGTCTACTACCCCATAGTATACGATAGGCAAAGCGGCGCCATTGACAAGAGCTGCCTTGAAGCCCTGGGGTCTGAGCATCTCTCCACCATGCTTGGCATTGACGCATCGAGCCTATTGAGGCTGGGCGTAAACCCCTACCGGGACCTAATAAGGGCTAGGAATCTCTCAAAGAAGATAGGCTTCGTCGAGAGGCTGAGGCAAACAACCGTGGACCCCTGCAGCGAGATATGCGCATACGCTAACATGTGGCACGGAATGGGGCTGAGGAGGGACGTTGCCAGCCTACTAGAAGCCGGCAGCGAGCTACGGGGCTGCGCATGCAGGGGCGCCCTTGATTCCTACCTGGCGCGGCGGCTGGCCTAGAGGGTGACCGCCTGTATCGAGAGCGTAGCGGTCGTTTTCACCTTGTCGTAGTCGCTGCCCTCCGGCGCATCCTCCACCACAGTCACGGACACCACTGTGACCATGGGGCCTGTCTTCACTACAGCGACCCCGTCCTCGCTAGCCTTGGCCTCGCTGCGGGAGCCGTCCACGTAGCTGACCTCCAGCCTAGCCCCCGGCAGCGGCTCGCCCCCACGCAGCACCTGCACCTCCACAGCCTCCCCCGGCTCGTAGAGGTTCGATATCGTGACCGGCACCACCTCCAGCGGGAACCCCAGAGGCTCCGGCGCCGCAACCAGCGTCTTCTCGCCATACCCTAGCACAAGGTGAGCAGTGGCGTAGCCCCTCACCATGCTCGACTCGAGCGGCACCATGCCCAGGGCCTCCGCCTCAGCCTTACCCCCATAGACGCAGGCCTCCACCACGCCCCCATAGCCACGCAGCCGGGCCCTCGTGTAGACACCCAACTCGATAGCCAGCCCGACACGGTACAGCCCAGGCCCCAGCCTCCTCACCGGCACCGGCAGCGCCACACCATGCAGGCTGTGCGCCTCCTCGCTCACCACCAGCGCGCCACGGAACGCGCCACGTGGCGTCCGCACCCGTACCTCCCGCACAACCGCCGGCTCGATCACGTTGTACAGGCTGGGAGGCCGCCCCCACTTCACCAACAGCCCAGGCCCCAGGTACGGGAACTCCATGAACCTGAGCCACGCGTACGCCTCCACGCCGCCACCAGCAACCAGAGCCAAACCCAAGCCACCAACAAGCCACCAACAATGAAGCCCAGTAATAACAGGAAACCCCAACAACCACACACCAGCCACCGCAGAAAACCGTAAAACAAACTCCACATTGTTGAACTCAGCTATTCTGTCAATCACTAGGCTAAACACGTATTTAGGAACACGCCATGCCCGGAGTTGCAAGCCACCATTGGAACAACGTTTCAAACCCATGCAAGTCCATGGGAACCTGTGTCACGTGGAGCAAATGGGTTACGGCTGCGGAATTGGGGCTGTTCCAGCCATGCCCCGAAGAGAGCAGCAAGAAGAGATAAAAAGGAGCAGAGAACCCGCTTCTATTCGGCTCCACAAGGAAACCATACCAGAAGAACCCATAAGGGAAATGCAACGTACGTTCTCTAGTGCATGGCGATACTCCTTGGCAGCAGTGGTGTGAAGAACCCATAAGGGAAATGCAACCGCCGGGCCGCCGCGCTCGGCGACCACGAGGTCCTCGCCGCCGAAGAACCCATAAGGGAAATGCAACGTCAATGAGATGCTGCGGTTGCTGCGCGAAAGCTACCGCCTCGGAAGAACCCATAAGGGAAATGCAACCTACGTACTTCTGCGCCATCATCAGCATCTGCTCTAGTGTTTTTGGGAAGAACCCATAAGGGAAATGCAACTGCCTGGGATGGTAAACTCAGCACCATGAATGGGCTCCGGGAAGAACCCATAAGGGAAATGCAACCGTATCTAGTGTAGTTTCGAAAACATCTCCGCAATACTATCCACGGCATTTCAGAACTCACAAGCTCTATGTGTGGACCATTGCGGCTGGTCAACATCATC
>JAMOSW010000035.1 GCA_027062725.1 Pyrodictiaceae archaeon
GGAAGCAACAAAGCCGGTCACCGATACACTTCCTGCAGCCGCAACGTACAGAAGAAGCTAGCCGCTGCCTCGTCATGCTATGGCTTTGAGGCATTGCTAGACAAGTATGTAGCCCTATGCAGGGAGACAGAGTATAAAACCGATGTATATCTTGTAGCTAGGCCTATGATCGTGGCCGGTGAAAGTACTCAGCCTTACACTGTAGGTGTGCACGTCGCCCGCATCGATAGAGGGAGACTACTCCCGCTACTAGGTCTTCTAAGCCTAGCCCATGTCGAGCAACTCCAGCCACGAAGTCACTACGTCGTAGTTACAGACAGAGCTGCGCTCCTCTTCGTCTATGGAAAGGATATCTACAGCGGTTCTGTGCTCGAGCTAAATGAGGACGAGCACTGCACTGGGCTCCCTCTTGTCGTTTTAAACACACTATATGAGCCCCTGGGGTATGGTAGAAGGCTGCGGAAGCATGGTGAGCTTTTAATCCGCAACGTGCTGGATGCGGGCTGGTACTTGAGAAGCGGGGTGTGAAATGAATGGTACTCAAGGATGGCGACTTCGTGCTTGTCGAGTATAGTCTACGCGTCAAGGAGACCGGCGAGGTTATCGACACAACCAGCGAGGAGGAAGCAAAGAAGGCTAACATATATGACGAAAAGGAGAGGTATGGTCCAAGGCTAGTCATTGTCGGCGAGGGCCGCCTAATAGAGGGCCTTGAAGAGGCCATAAGGGAGCTTGAGGAGGGCGGCGAGAGGGAAATAGAGATACCGCCGGAGAAGGGCTTCGGGAAGCGTGACCCATCGAAGATAAAGATAATACCCAAGACGAAGTTTCTACAGAATAACATTATACCGGAGCCGGGCAAGGTTGTAGAGATAAATGGCCAGCTAGCTATCATAAGGAGTGTGACTGGTGGCCGTGTCGTCGTAGACTTCAACCACCCGCTGGCCGGCAAAACACTTGCCGCCAAGGTGCGTCTTGTAAAGGTGCTTAAGAGTCCCCAGGAGAAGTTGCTCTACCTTATGCTCCGGCGTCTTCCAGCATTCATAACAGAGGAAGACGTACGAGTCGAGTACGATCCTACCGAGAGGTATGCGAAATATGTCTTTAACGAGAAGGCCCTGCTGATACAGGATATGCAGGTCGTCAAGCGTATAGTTGTTGCCGAGGTACGGAAGTACATGGCGCCGGAGGTTAGGAAGCTAGACTTCATAGAGCATGTAGATATTGTCAAAGAGGAGGAAAAGCGTGAAGAAAATACTGCTGAAGCAGCCGAAAGCAGGCAAGCCTAGTCCCCGTATCTAGCTATGAGCTCGCGGTACTCTTTTACAAGGTCGCGCTCCTCTACCTCCCCTAGCGGCTCCTTCTCTCTCCATGCTCTGCCGGCGAACCTATAGAACTCGGTCGAGGAGTCGAGCCAACACGTTGGCTCCATTCCCGCCTTGACGCAGGTCTCGGCTAGGAAGGTTTCTTCGTCCCAGAGGTACTCGAGCGGCACATCCGGCAGTAGGAGGCCCTGCAGGTAGCCTCTGCGTGCCACAAGCCCGTGTCTGCCTATTGTGAACGATTTTGGTCTTCTCTCGGGCTCGCTGGGCATCGGCTCGAGCGGGCCAAGCACCGTTACCTCAAACGTTACCCGCGGCAGCTCCTCCTGTCCCAGAGGCGGGAATCGCGGGTCACGGAACGCTGCCTCAACAGCAACCTCTATGACTGACTCAACAAGGCTCTTAACTGGCACAACGTGGCCTATACAGCCCCTCAGCTCTCTGCGCTCATAGCTATGGTACGTCATTATCGTCACGAACGCTGCACCTGGGCGGCGAAGCCTCGGCGGCGTCTCAGCAGGAGGCTCCATGAGGCTCTGATGTTCGAAGAAGTACTCCACGCTTCGCCTAGCCAGCTTGACGAGGAATACGCCCTCCTCGTAGGTAAGCTCGTCTGGATGCACCTGCCCCATCTCCATGGCTTCCGCCTCCTTCCTGACGTTAGGGTTAAGCTACTAGACTAAACCACAATTATCGTTTACAGCCCTGCACATTCCTTCCGGCAGCTTCACGGCTAAGCCATTGGTGGTTCTGCAAGAAGCAGCTCAGCTACATCCTCCAGGGCCTCCTGTTGAGTCATGTCTGGTTCTATCTTGGTATAGGCGCTCCACAGGATGTCGCGCAGGATGCCTGGAAGCCTCAGCCTATCAAGGAGCTTGGCTGTCCTCTCTCCGGGCAGGGGCAGCCGCACCTTCAACCTCACGCCGCGCGCATCTACGAGTGCCTCAGCTAGGCTCTCTAGGGTCGTAGTAAGGGACACCGCGTGCACAGCCACAGCGCCTTGTGCAGGACTCTTCTTGTCCGCGAGTGCGGCTAGGCTAGCTGCTGTTGAGAGGTATAGATAGGCATTGCTTGCGGGTACTACACCTTTCGCGGTTATCGATAGAAGCATTCTCCACTCAGCATGGTAGGGGCGGCGGCCAGCGAAGAGCCCCATCCTGGCTATCAGCAGTCTTCCTCTCAAACCGTCCACAAGCCGGTGTAGCCTCCTCTCAGCCTCTAGCTTGGAGATTGCGTAGGGCGTTGTGGGCGCACAGCACCGGCACGGCGGCTGATGGGGCCTCAGCGGGACCCCGCACCTGGAGGGCGCACCCTTCCCGTACACTGCCAGCGCACTAGCATAGATTAGGAGCGTCTCTCTACAAGCCGTCAATGTAGACTCGGCATAAGCTAACACTGTAGCTACATTGCTATCATAGAGCTGGCGCTGCGGCCCGCGTAGCCTCCCCACGAGTATGTAGACCCGCTGCGGGCACCCCCTTTTCTCGAGTAGAGCCATGTAGTCTCTAGGTGAAGCAGTTACCGCTACCTCGGCACCGGCTCTCCTAAGCCCCTTGACGATACCAGGCCGGCGGCTAAGACTCGTAGGTCTACTTACAACGAGTACTCCCTCACCACGCGAGATGTGATAGAGAGCGAGGTTGTAGCCTACGTAGCCGACACCACCGATGAGCAAAACAGGTGCCGCCATCCCCCTGGTACCCCGCGGTTACCGCAACCCTGCTCCTCGGGGGAGCCGTTGATGGAGCCTTGATAGAGGCGGCACCGGTAGGCCATACTTGCCGTGGTGGCAGGGGAGGCTGAGGTGCGGCCGCGTAGCCGTGACGTGGAGAGGGTGTGCGCGGCTATACTGGCTACCGTGTCGCGTAGATTCGTCTCATTGAGGGCTGCTATAGAGGGGGCCAAGCCGCCGGTCCCCCGTGGTCTGCTCAACGCGGTCTGTCTGGGCGTGCTTAGGAACTACAAGCTTGCAGAGAGGGCGCTACGCCACTGCGGCTATGAGCCCCCGGCGCCCAGGTTCGGCGAGCGCTATTGGCTTGCCGTGATAGGTGCTTACGAGGCACTCCTGCGCCGCGACACTGTTAGCGCTGGAAGGGTCGCCGAGAAGACCAAGCTACCCATTAACGTCGTGTCATGCTTGCGCGGACTAACAGCAAGGGACATAGTCGGAGGCATAGGCGATCGCCGGAGGCGTCTTGCTATACTCTACAGTGTGCCGCGCTGGGTTGTCGAGGTGCTCTCTAGGCTCGAGATACCTGGTGGCCTCGAGGCTCTTCTTGAAAGCTTTCAGCGGCCAACACCTCTCTGGCTACGCTATAACCAGAGGCTTATAGGCACAGTCGAGGAGGCCCTGAGGGAGCTCAAACGTAGAGGCGTTAAGGCTGAGCCAGACCCCATGCTGGAGGACATAGTTAAGGTTGTCTCTGTGGCGCCCGGGAGTATAGAGGCGTTGCCGAGACGGCTCTTTTACCCCGAAGATAGGGCGCCCGCCGCGGCAGTCCACATGCTGCATAGAGCGCTCGATGCTCGCGCGGTGCGGCTTCTCGACTTGTTCAGCGCGCCCGGAAACAAGGCTGCACACCTTACATGGCTGAGGGAAGGGCTAGTCTTTGTCTCCGTAGAGGCTGCCGTGAAAAGGCTCCTAACAGAGTACAGGCTCCACGAAGAGCAGGGCGTGCGGAGCCATGGGGCCTACTTGTTAGCCGACGTGCTCTATCTCCCCGCTAGGAGCTCCTCATTTGAGGCCGCGATTGTTGACCCCGACTGTACGAGCCTCGGGAGGCTTGGCCACTCGCCCGAGACACGCATCTTCCTCGAAGTTGTTGGCCGCGGCTTGCTCAAGCGCGTTGTGAAGCTACAAGAGGAGGGGCTAAGAAAGGCCCTTGACGCCGTGAAGCGGGGCGGAGCTGTCCTCTACACTACATGCACGCTCACCCTCGATGAGAACGAGGGTGTGCTGAGGCGCGTAATCAACGAGGGCCTGGCGGAGCCCGTGGAGGTAGGGCTTGAGGTTGGCGTCCCGGGCCTGGTGCACGGATCCCGGAGGTTCTACCCGCATGTCACTGAGAGCACTGGCGGGTTCGCGGCGGTGCTACGCCGCGCTTAGCCTAGAGGCTCCACGATAACCTTTCTCGCCATGCCGCGGCCGATAGCTATCACGGAGCCTCTCACGCGCACCAGTATCGGGCCACCATAGTCAGCAACCACCTCTATTACTGTACCCGGCGTGAAGCCCATCTCCACGAGCCTGCGGAGAGCCCTGGTCCCTGCCTCGATCCTCACAACCCGTGCCTTGACGCCGCGGGGGAGCTCGTCTAGAGTTAGCAGCCTCCTGTCGCTCATGCCTCTCCTGCACCTCTTCCCTCTCAGCTCCTGCACCGCCATAGCAAGAACAAGTTAACGCAGGTATACATTCTTACCCCTTGCCGGGGCTAGGGGCTGGCTACGCTTGATGCGCCGACGCCGCTGGGCAAATAATAGCGTCACCCTACTTGCGGCCCTTCCACCGGGTCGTTAGAGGTGGCCAGACAGCCTCTCGTGCTTGGCATTAACGGCTCTGCGAGGCGCTACGGCAACACATACCGCCTACTGAAGGTTGCCCTCATGGGCGCCGAGGAGGCCGGCGCCGAGACAAGGCTCATACACCTCTACGACTACCGGATAAACCCTTGCCAGGGGTGCTACTCGGACAACTACCTTGAATGCCATTTCCCGAAGAAGTGTACACTTCACGGAGAGGGCGACGACTTTAGGAGAGTTGCCGAACTGATCTTGGAGGCTGATGCTGTTATAGTTGCTACACCCGTGTACTGGTTTAACGCGTCTGGTGCCGTAAAGAACCTCGTGGACCGGATGACAGCTCTTGAGAACATGATATACCATGTTGGACGGAGCCTCCTCGACGGCAAGACTGCGGGATTCATAGCAACAGGAGAAGAGGCCGGCGCCGCCATGGCTCTGGCGTGGCTCACCCTAACCTTCAACATGATGGGTTTCCATGTCCCTGCTTGGGGAACAGCATACTATCATGGTAAGAGTGATGCTCTTGACGACCGACAGGCCGTCAGCGACGCCTACAACGTAGGGATCAACGTGGCACTCCATGCAAGACTACTCAATGGTGATATAGGGGCTAGGCGGGAGCCCTGGTACCGTATGCTTAGTCAGGAGGAGGTAGAGAGAATAGCTGAAGCTGTACGCCGAGCCGCGGAAGAGGAGAAGAGCAGGGAGGCCGAGAGGAGGCCATGGCTGGAGCCCGGCTAACCCTCTGGGGACCCTTCCGGCTTGGCAGACCCGCCGTCATAGTGCATGGAGGCGCTGGCGGCTGGCGCGGGGTCTCAAGCCTAGAGGAGGTTGAGGCAGCAGTCCAGGAGGCCGTGCGCCGCGGCGTTGTCGGCCGTGACGCACGGAATATGCTCGTTGAGGCCATAGTAGCGCTCGAAGATAGCGGCGTGCTCAACGCCGGCATCGGCAGCGTACTGACTATTGATGGCAGAGTCGAGATGGACGCTGGCTTAATGATGGACGACCTTACTGCGGGGGGTGTGGGCGCTGTCACCTACCCACGTAATCCCATAAGGCTCGCCGAGTGGATCGCATTCAACACGCCCCACGTGCTGCTCGTAGCTTCGGCTGCGGATAGGCTAGCGGAGCGGTTAGGTCTTGAGCGGCACCCCGGTCCGAGTAGTCGAGCACTGGAGCGCTGGCGCCGCGTTATGGAGAAGCTGCAGGCAGGCGCCGAGGACCTTCCAAGACGCTACGTGGAGCTCTATAGGCTATACTACGGTGACACCGTCGGAGCTGTCGTGCTAGACAAAGAGGGTAGGATGGCTGCGGGCGCTAGTACCGGCGGTGTAGCCTTTAAGCACCCTGGCCGTGTCGGTGACTCACCAGTACCCGGCGCCGGATTCTATGTCGAACGTGGGGTTGGCGGCTGCTCGGCCACCGGGATAGGTGAGACCATACTTATTGGTAGACCTTGTCTCTATGCTGTCGAGCTTCTGAAAGCCGGTGTGCCGGTCGAGGAGGCGGCACGTGCGGCGGTTGCGCGCCACACCAGGCTCTTTGGCGGCGATAACCTCGGCCTAATACTTCTCGATGCTGAAGGCAACGCCGCGGCCGCCATGAACACTGAGGCTATGCCCGTGGCTGCCGCTGGCTCTGAGCACGAGCTTGCCACTGTAATGAAGCGGCAGTCTTGAGCGGAAAGATAAAGAATCCCGCTAGCGAGGGCGGAGGCGACCGGGATAGGGGTTTAAGGGGCCAGCGCTGCTCCCGTGAGCCCCCGGCACGTAGATAAGGAGCGGAGGGTGTATGGGCATGGAGTACATATATGCGAGCCTTATGCTCCACGCGGCCGGCAAGGAGATAACCGAGGAGGCCCTCAAGAAGGTGCTTGAGGCCGCCGGCATAGAGGTTGACGAGGCCCGCGTCAAGGCAGTCGTGGCTGCCCTCAAGAACATAAACATCGATGAGGTCATCAAGTCTGCTACCGCAATGCCGGTGGCGCCTGCCGCCGCTGCTGCGCCGGCCGCGCCTGCGGCGGCAGAGGAGAAGAAAGAGGAAGAGAAGGAAGAGGAGGAGAAGAAGGAAGAGGTCAGCGAGGAGGAGCTGGCGGCGGGTCTCGAGAGCCTCTTCGGCTTCTAACCGCCAGCTCCCCCGCTGGACGCAAGTATATCCCCTGCAGTTTTTGGACGCTGGCAGGAAGGAGCTGCGTCCCCTCTCACTTCCCGCCGGTTTTTGACAACGACCTCTTCTTCATGATATCCACTATTGCGGCCGCATAGATATTGTAGAGGCGGGCGAGCTGCTTGCCTAGCGGCCCCGTCCTGCCGCTGCTGCGCGCGGCTTCGCGGAGCTCTTCCCGGAGCTCTGCAGCCTTGCTAACAGCATCCAGGTGCCTCTCGAGCACGTCAGCGAAAAGTGAGAGAGGCCGGATGAGTTCCCAGTATATGTACTCCGCAGTGACTGCGGCTATTTCGGCTCCGCTTTCCCGGTAGTGCTCGAGGAGACCTCTTGTCGCAGAGTCCAGCACAGCTACAAGTGCCGCGAATGCGGGCACTCTTAGGATTTGTTCACCAGGCCCTAGTCTCGCTATGTGGACCGTCACCGGGTCGCGAAGTCTGAATGTTGAGTAGAAGATAACCCATGGGGGCAGCTCCGTGAATGGTGCGAAGTCGCGGACTATTCTGACAAGTATCTTCTTAAGCTCACTGTTAAAGAAGCTGACTACCCCCTGACCATTGTCACCATGCATAACCGAGCGCGCAACTTCCTCACAGTAGTCGCTTGACGCTCTGACCACCCTATCTTTGCATATAGCCTCCCAACGAAGCCACTCCTCAACTACACGGAGCGCAGCCGCAGCATACACAGTAGCTATCTCGACGTCGACGCCTTCGGGGAGATAAGCTAGGCCCGCGCCCTCGCTCGAGAGTAGCTCCCTTAAGCGACGAGACAGCCTAGTGGCAAGCATCTGCTCCTCTACATCACTCACGCTGCTGAGCCTCCATCTACTGGCAAGGACCAAGCCGCCCCGGTCTATAATTCTATAATTTAGGACGAGGACGATGCCGTAGAGAAAAGAGCACGAAAGGCGTGTCTTGTCTAGCTCCTAGCCCGACGCTGTCAATGGGGCTACTTGAGGAACTTCTCCTCGTATTGCTGGACAAACTTGACGCTCTCTTTTACGTCAACGAAGTACTTGACAGCATTGCGTATATCCTCGGCTGTCACCTTTGTCCTGCCGGCTCTCTCAGCGAGTATCCTTGCAGGCTCCATCAGCTGTATCGCGTACCTCAAGCTGCGCTCACTGCCTATACGAGTCAGCTCCTCCAGCGCCTCCTCGGTCAGCGGTATGTCCTCCTCGTCGGCCCTTATCCGGAGTATCTCCTTTATCTCTTCGGGCTTGTATGGCCTCGTTCTTATTAT
>JAMOSW010000036.1 GCA_027062725.1 Pyrodictiaceae archaeon
TGCTGTTCGGCCCGCCGGGCACGGGTAAGACCCTGCTCGCGAAGGCGGCGGCGACCGAGAGCGGCGCCAACTTCATCGCCGTAAGGGGCCCAGAGATACTCAGCAAATGGGTAGGCGAAAGCGAGAAAATGATACGCGAAATATTCAGGAAAGCCAGGCAGCACGCCCCGGCTATAATATTCTTTGATGAGATAGACGCTATCGCCCAGACGAGGGGTGCATTCGATACCAGCGGTGTTACATACAGGATAGTTAACCAGCTACTCGCCGAGCTAGACGGCATCGTCCCTCTCAGCAACGTAGTCGTGATTGCTGCGACCAATAGGCCGGACATACTGGACCCGGCGCTGCTCCGCCCCGGCAGGTTCGACAAGGTGGTGTATGTGCCACCGCCGGACAAGAAGGCCAGGCTCGAGATACTCCGCATCCACACCAGGAACATGCCACTAGCAGACGACGTCGACCTAGAGCTCCTAGCTATAAGGACGGAAGGCTACAGTGGCGCCGATCTTGCTGCGCTAGTCCGGGAGGCAGCGATGCTTGCCCTAAGGGAGGACGTTAACGCCACAAAGGTCCACATGAGGCACTTCATGAAGGCCCTTGAGGTCATAAAGCCGAGCATTACACAGGATATGGTGAAGTTCTACGAGGAGTGGAACCAGAAGGCGCGGCAGCAGCTGCCTGGGAGCAGGCTGGTCCACGAGAAGCCTGCACTCTTCACATAATTGTATCTACTACCAGCTCTTTGTCATTCCGCTCTACTCCTCCCCTCGTCTGTAGTCTCCCTGCACCCGTTGTTACAGCGTAGCCGTCTAGGAGAAGAGGTGGTGGGCCCATGCCCTCGGATGATACCTGGAGAAGTGTTCCCCTGTACTACGCCATAGTTGATGAGCTTGAGAGGCGTGGTGGCAGCGCAAAGGATGTTGACCTATACAAGGCTCTTAGGTCAAAATTTGAGCTGACTTTCGCCGAGTTCCTTCGAGAGCTAATGAAGCTTGAAATGCAGGGCATAGTATACGTGAGTGTACTCAAGGAGAATATGCGTAACGTGGAGCTGCTTAAGAGGCCCTAGTTTGTGCCTCCACGCGCTCGCCACATGCTCTCTTTTAGCTTGGGCCTCTCCAGCTCCCCACTATTAGAGGCGGGTGCCCGACAGTGGGCGTCAACATACGTGAGATTATTCCCCCCGATGCGGTGCAGGTTATAGAGCTAGATGCACTACGCTTCAAGGCGGTTGCTATAGACGCTTACAATGCTCTTTACCAGTTCCTCGCCGCTATACGGCAGCCGGACGGCACTCCGCTAATGGATAGCCGTGGCCGCGTGACGAGCCATCTAAGCGGCCTCTTCTATAGAACTATCAACCTGGCCGAGCACGGGATTAAGGTTGTCTACGTGTTTGACGGTAAGCCTCCTGAGATGAAACAAGCGGAAATAGAGCGAAGAAGAAGGGTGAAGACCGAGGCTGTAAAGAAGTACGAGGAAGCAATCAAACGCGGCGATATTGAGGCCGCGCGACGTTACGCCCAGATGGCGGCTAGGCTAACCGACGATATGGTGCAGGACGCGAAACGTCTGCTTGAAGCCATGGGCATTCCCTATGTCCAGGCGCCTGCAGAAGGTGAAGCACAGGCAGCGTATATGGCCCGCAAGGGCGACGTCTGGGCAGCCGCCAGCCAGGACTATGACTCGCTTCTATTCGGTTCACCTAGGCTGGTACGTAATCTCACTATAACTGGCCGCAGGAAGCTTCCAAGAAAGAATGTGTATGTCGAGATAAAGCCAGAGCTTATAGAGCTTGATAGGCTCTTGAAGGCTCTCGGCATAACGAGGGAGCAGCTGATAGCTATCGGTATACTAGTCGGGACGGACTATAACCCTGATGGCGTTAAGGGGGTTGGGCCGAAGACCGCGTTGAAGATGGTGAGGGCGTACCGTGATCCTAGGAAGTTACTTGAGTCGTTGCCTCGGAGCGAGTTTCCCGTCGACCCATTGAAAATCTTTGAGTACTTCCTCAACCCGCCTGTCACCGACGACTATAGGCTCGAATGGCGGCCTCCAGATGAGAAGAAGGTGTTTGAGATCCTTGTAGAGGAGCATGACTTCAGCCCAGAGAGGGTTAGGAACGCGTTGGAGCGGCTGAAGAAGGCTTACAATGAGTTCTTCCGAGGGCAGCAGCTGGGGCTGGATGCATGGCTTCGCCGCTAGAGGTCTTCTGGTCGCCAACCATACCTACCTATTAGCGGTACGAAGAGGCACGGTGTCACTGGCCTGGCCTTTATCCTGCCCTCATGTGTTTTCTCGACAACGTATAGGTATTGCATGTATCTGTCCCCTATCGGTATAACCATCTTTCCGCCGGGCCTAAGCTGCTCCACCAGCGGCCTCGGGATATCGGGTGCTGCAGCTGTCACTATGATGCGGTCATAGGGCGCTGCCTCCGGGTAGCCGAGCGTCCCGTCACCTACTATGACCGTGACGCGGTCGGCGTAGCCAGCTTTCCGGAGGTTTCTGCGGGCCCTCTCAGCGAGCTCCGGTATACGCTCAATAGTATAGACGTGCCCCCACTTCTCGGGCGGCATATCGCTCGGCGCAACGACCTCTGCGAGCACGGCGGCGTGGTACCCGCTGCCCGTGCCCACCTCCAAGACCTTCATTCCAGGCTTTAGCTCTGCGAGCTCTGTCATCATCGCAACCATGTGGGGCGCGCTTATCGTCTGCCCATGGCCTATCGGGAGCGGCGTGTCCTCATAGGCCATATGCCTTAGCTCCTCTGGGACGAAGAGCTCTCTCGGCACACGCAGCATCGCCTTGAGGACGCGCTCGCTCTGTATGTAGCCCTCACGCAGAAGCTTCTCTACAAGGCGGCGCCGAAGCTCCTCGTAGCCCTCTGCTCTTCCAGGCATCCCCTTCGCACCCGCTGGACAGCACTGTGACCGAGGATTATTGTTAACCTCTGGACTGCTCTATGTGATGCGCCTCTCCTGAGGGCCTCTTGCGTACGCTCCAATAGGGCGCTGGCTGAAGGTGAAAGGGCCTTGTCCAGGGTGTGTCTTAGCCTATTCCGCTG
Organism: Pyrodictiaceae archaeon; assembly: GCA_027062725.1. Lineage (GTDB taxonomy): Archaea > Thermoproteota > Thermoprotei_A > Sulfolobales > Pyrodictiaceae > QNYQ01. The sequence goes on from JAMOSW010000036.1 coordinate 3,071, forward strand.
CCACGGCCACCCTAATGTACAGCTCAGCCACCCTACAACGCTTGAGCTCGAACGCTCGGGGAGACTTACCCCGAGGGGTGATTGCATCGCCTGTGTCGACTGTAGAGGCGACGCTGGCTGTGCCTCGCGGCGCGGTCTCGCAGCTTTATACGTCGCCGCGCTTGGGCTGCCCGCCGGCTATGCCGGGTTTAGGGTTTATGGCGTCTCTCCGGGTGTCGAGCTGGGGGACAGGTTGGTTGTACGCAAGTCGCTCCATACCCGCGACTCGCTTATCGTCGCAGCTTCTCTCGCAGCGGCCGATGTCGGAGATAGTGTAAGGAGGCTCCTGGCTTCATCCTTCACTAGGTGTCTTGCCTTGCATGTCGTCTTTGAGATCGATGTCGACCCGGAAGATGTACTTGCCGGGCGCGTAGTCAAGAACCCTACTGACTCGGGTGACTCTGCCAGCTAGCTCTGGGTGCTTATCCGCGACCAGCTGTCGCGCCTCCTGCGGGCTCCTGGCCACTGTATAGAGGTGCACTACACAGCCCTTTTCCTTGCTGCAGAGGCTTAACGCTGTGTCGATGAACTCCAGAGCTCCATGCGGAAGATTCATCACTATCCGGGTGAATACAGGTTTAAGCAGCTGTGGCAGACGCCGGGCGTCCTCGTTAAGCACTATGATGGGCGTCTTCAGCTTACGACGGTTAAGCACAAGCGCCTCAACCAGGGCCTCAACAGCGTATGGATTCTTGTCGTTTGCCACAACTAGGGCTGCCCTACCGGCTGCAGAGATGTTTAGCGTAAAGCCGCCCACGCCAGAGAACATGTCAAGAACCCGCTCCTCGCTCTTAACAAGCTTTGCTACGCGTGCATGCTCGGTGGCAAGGCGGGGATTGGCGTAGACGCGGCCCAGAGGTACGGGTATACGTAGCCCGTTCTCGACATAGATTGTCTTCTCTATACGCGCACCGGCGAGGTGGAGGAGTTCTTGTACACGATGCTCTCCCCGTGTTGCGACCTTACCATAGACCGCCTCTATGCCGGGCACAGTGCGTAGAAGCTCCTCGGCTATCTCCCTCTCTTTGCCTTTCAGCCGCTCGTCTAGAGAGACTATCGCCACCCGGCCGAGGAGGATGTAGGAGACAGGCGGCTTCGACGAGCTTCTTGCGACACAGGCGGTGTAGAATGGGTACACGGGGCAGCCCGTCGCTTCTTCGAGCATACGCGGCTCCCGGCAGGCTACAAAGGCCGGCAGCCTGCCGCGTAGCACAGGGCTAGGCCTGGCTGGGGCCGCGGGACACAGCCTTCTAAGCGCTCTACGTAGCTTTTCGCCACATGCCGGCTCTGTAGCAACTACTAGACAGGGGGCAGCCCCGGTGGCCGCTATGCCGCTCAGGGTCGCCATATACGCCAGGCCCGATAGGGCTGAGGCGCTGGAGCTGGCTAGAGAGGCTTACCGCCGCCTAGCCTCGCTGGGGGCTAGAGCCTACTACGACGTTTCCATAGCCGGCATGCTTGGGGGCCCGTCGATAGATCTCCGGTTTGAAAATGTTGATGCCGTCGTCGTCATCGGCGGCGATGGGACGGTGCTTAGGCTTCTCCAGCTCGTAGGGGCCCGTAGCCCCCTGCTGCACCTTGTGCGTCTCGGTCACCGCGCATTCCTCTTCGAGCCGCTCGAGCCGGAGGTCAGCATAGAGCTCCTCGAGAGACTTGTAACCGGCGACTACCGTGTAGAGGAGCTTCCACGTCTGCTTGTCAAGGCTCCCGGCTATGAGGGGCTGGCGCTCAACGAGGCGGCGGTTCTGGCTCTAGGCTCCAAGGTTGCGGGACTACGTATCCTCGTCGGGGAGGCAGTAGTCTACCGTAGTCTTGAAGGCGACGGCGTCATAGTGTCAACACCGGCCGGCTCAACGGCCTACAACTACAGTGCCGGAGGACCTATCCTTCACCCTGGTCTCGAGGCCATCGTGGTCACACCCGTTAACCCCGTGAATCGCTCCCACGGTCCCCTCGTCGTACCCGGCAGTACCGAGGTAACGGTGTTTGTTGAGAGAACCCATAGGCCCGTTAAGCTGATCGTGGATGGGGTGCAGGAGAGGCTACTTTACCGGGGCGCACTGGTTACTGCACGTCTTGGAGGTACGCCGGCCAGGATAGCTAGGTACACGCAGCGGCCAGGTTGGCTGAGGCTGCCATGGCCTCACTAGTCTATGTCGTGGACACGACTGCACTGTTAGCCAAATGGGTTCTCCATGTACCGGCCCGTATCTACACAACCCCTGATGTCGTCGCAGAGGCGCGCGACGCCGAGAGCAGGGCCGCGACCGAGACCGCCCTGGAGCTGGGCAGGCTAGAGGCCATTACGCCGCCGGAGTGGGCGGTCAGGGAAGCGTTAGAGGCTGCGCGCCGCATAGGGCTTCACACGTCTCTCTCAGAGACCGACCTATCCGTGGCCGCTCTCGCGCTGTACTTTACACGCCAAGGACACCGTGTAGTCATAGTCACAGACGACTACGCCCTGCAGAACCTGGCAGCCAGCCTCGGCCTCAGCTTCATGCCGCTCCGGACGAGGGGGATAAGAGAGCGGAGGCTCTATATAGTGCGCTGCCCCGCCTGTGGCTACATATCCAACGATCCGGGTATAAGAACGTGCCCGGTCTGCGGCACGCCGCTTCGCCGCTATCGACGCCGCAGGCGAGCAACAAAGTAGCCCGTAGAGCCATGAACGTGCGGGTGCACTCTTTGCGCAGCCGCCCCGTATCCTCCTAGCCCCCGGCTCCAGCGCCGTGGCCATGCATCCTCTACGGTGAAGCCAAGTCTCTTAACCGCGTACTCAATGTTGGCCTCGTTCTCCGACACCGTGACGGTGCACGTAGAGTAGACCAACACGCCTCCGGGCTTCAGTAGCCGCGCAGCTGCCCGCAGAAAGCTACGTTGATAACGTGCCAGCTTCTCGATATCCTCTATGCTCTTCTTGTCGTATATCTTCGGTATAACACCGATAGAGCTGCATGGCGGGTCGAGCACAACGTAGTCCACAACACCTTCTCCCAAGATCTCGGGCAGCCTCCTAGCATCGGCCAAGATTATCTCGACGCCACGATGGCCTAGGCGCTCCATCTCTTCCCTAAGTCGCCTAGTCTTGCTACGCGAGTGGTCAACAGCTATGACTCTACCTCTGCCACCCATGAGCTCATAGATGTGTCCCGTCTTCCCGCCCGGTGCCGCACACATATCAACAACAACACTGCCAGGCTCTGCGCCCAGGACACGCCCCACGGTCATCGAGGACACACTCTGCTCGTATATCACGCCCTCCCGGTGCCATCTCGTCTCGCGGAGACTCGGCACACTATAGAGGGGCCGTACAGTCCGCGCAATAAGGCCTCGCCCCCTCCTCAGAGCCTCTTGGAAGCCCTCCGCTGCCACAGCCTCCGCAACAACGACCCCGTTCTCAGACACTATGTTGACCTCACGTCCTGGAGCCACACAGTTCTCAACCTTCACCACGCCCGGGGCATACAGGTTAGCACCCATCATGACGCTCTCTGCCGCACGCTTGTCCACAACTATCATACAATCATGGAGCTGTATCCTCTGCGGCCCCACAACGGGGAGCCAGAGAGCCTCCCCCCAATGCTCGTCCATGTACACCCGGTAGCCCTCAGCCCGCATCTCGTCCAGCACAACGCCGGGCTCACGGCGAAGCACGTTGACACGGAAATAGTAGCGACGCGGCGGAGCTGTGAGAGCCGTAAGAAGCACATGCAGCGAGTGACCATAGACGCGGCGCAGCTCGTCCAGCAACTCATTGTCGTAGAGCAGCACTCTCCCAACATCAACATGGATGTCTAGCCCCAAAACCGTCACCTAGCCGAACCGCCACCCCGACCCAGGGGGAGCCACACCGAATAACACCGAGAACCCTAGACTGTGTGGACACCGAGAATGGTGCGGGGGGTGGGATTTGAACCCACGCCGGCCTACGCCAGCGGGTCTTAAGCCCGCCCCCTTCGACCTGGCTCGGGCACCCCCGCAGCCAGGCTCTCAAGGGAGAGTAGGAACACCACCAGCCCGGCCCTAATATCCGCTAAAAGCCTAGACTGTAAGGAGTAGGCCTATCTTGGACGTGTTACTCCTCACCGCCCTCAAGCTCCTCCTGCAGGAGCTCCTGCAGTATCTCACGGTACTCCTCTCTCTCCTGCTCCCACTCCTCTAGACTCTTTGGCGGCTTACGCTTAGCCTCACTAACCTTCATAGTCGTTATTGTCCTCTCCTCCCTCGGAGTCTCACTTGCGACAACATAGCCTAGCCTACGCGCATCTTCGAGGCTTAGTTTCTCAGTATAGCCACACCTTATGCAACGAAGTATAACGCTGTCCCCCTCTCTACCAGCCGGCACCATCAAGCCGCCACATCTAGGGCAGAACTTCATGCCAACACCATCCCCCTTCAGCAAGAAGGGGCCCCAGAGGCGGGCCCCATCATCGTGGAGGCTACGCACACCCCCTTGGGCCCTTTTGCGGGGCCGGAGGGTGAGGCTCACACCCCCTAATACGGGGTATTAAAGGTCTAGGGCAGAACCTTCACAACGACACCCTCAACGACTACAGCATTGGTCTCTTCAAGTATGCGGAGCGCGTCACGTAGTTTCGACTCCGTCGAGGCATACACGGTGAGCACAGGGTCGCCACGTCTGACACGATGACCGGTCTTAACGTGGAGGAATATACCCGCGCCCTTATCGTCAGGGGCGCCTGCAGCCCTTGCAGCCAGCGATATCCCTCTATTATTGACCATGCTCACGACGCCGTCACGGGGCGCCTCGAGCGTGAATACGCTCGAGGCGAGCTTTATGTCCTCAGGCTTCACGTCTGGGTCGCCGTCCTGCGCCTCCACGATTTCCCTGAACCTACGGTAAGCGTCACCACTCCGGAGTATCTTGCAGGCAAGCTGGTACCCTTTGTCTCGAGGCGCCGCCCCGCCTATCTCGAACACTAGACCCGCTAGGCTACAAGCTTTCTCCACATAACTAGGCGCACCTTCGCCACGGATTAGCGTCTCGAGCGCCTCCCTAGCCTCAAGTGCAGGACCAACACTATGTCCTATAGGCTCACCACCATAGGTCAGAGCAACCCTCATATTTATTCCTAGCCTCTGTGCCTGCGAGAGAAACACTGAGCCC
>JAMOSW010000037.1 GCA_027062725.1 Pyrodictiaceae archaeon
GAGCGATACTCTGGGTATGATACTCTGGGTATCGTTGCTCCGCCTTTACTCCGGGACTGCACAGCCGAGAAACGAGTGATCACCATCTTTTACGAAAAAAGCACTACCGGACCGGCGCTGCCGTAGAGATAATAATGCACCGATATATGTGTATCAAGACGATGGCTGTTATTGACGGAGACGTCTCATGTGGAACATACGACAAGACCCCTTAATGAAGCTCTCCCTACGATTCCTAATCCTACCTCGAAGCAGCAATGATAGATGCTTTGAGGCGCGGCGAGCCCCTCACGCTGCATGTGAATATTCGAGGCGCGGCCTCGACCGAGCGCTGGTTCATAGCCCCCGGCCCGGTACTTGAAGCCTATGTTCGTGCACGGAAGCTCTACACTGGGAGCCCAGGCGACCATCTGTGGATGAGCGCGGCGTCTTACAGCCTAAATGATCCTCTCTACGCGAGGCTCTACAGGGAGTTGGGGGAGCTCCTCGTCTATATGCCTAGAATAGACGGCGTGCCCACTCTGGTTTACCATGCGTTGCTCTACGCAAGGACGGATAGGCCGCAGCTGGGCAGCGTCAACGGTGTAGGCGAGAAGGCCTATGTTATCAGCACTGTTCTATCACCATTCCTTCAGTCAGCCCACGGTAGGCAGGCGATAAGCGCATGGCATGCAAGTATTAGTGAAACAGTAGCCGCTACCACCAAAATCTCGGTACTGGACCCAGCCACGGATCTAACCGTCATAAGGCTCGGCAAGGGTAGCCTAGGTATCGACGGCGCGCTGGAAACTTCGTCGCTGCTGGCTGGGTTCGTGAGCATGTTGCTACGGGGCGCATCAGCGCAGCTCTTCGGTGTCTACTCGCTGCTAGCCGCTATACCCTCAACATTCTTCTACAAAGAGCACCTAGCTAGCCAGGGTAGATACGCGGGGCCAAACGCTGTAAGCGTCTGGGGTGAATGGCGGGCAGGCTACAGCTTTATAACCAGGCTCGGCCTTGTGGCGCAGGCCTCCAACATAGCGCCGCTAGGTAGCCCCTGGAACGGCGGCGTGAAGCTCTACTATGGTATCAGCGTCGCTCTTGAAAGCATGGATGCCTTATACAACACGCGGTGGACGTATCTCGGTAACCTAGCAGGTATCCCTGAAGTCCCGCCAATTAGCCTACGCTAGCGGTGCGTGAGTCCAGCCGTTTTAGCGACCCCCCTTGCGCCAAATATAGCTAATTGCCTTGTGCCATAGCCCCAAGGACAGGGTGGTAGGTCTAGTGGCAAGGGATACGCGTGCTGTCCACCTGTTTTTCGTCAGCATGCTTGTGGTGCTTATTCTTCATTTACTTGTTTTCCTCGCCTGCAGTGTCCTCAACAGAGGCTACGCCTTTGTCCTTCGCCTCTTGCTACCGGTGCGCTGGCGGCGGGCCTAGAGCTGGCTAATGGTGCATGGTTTGTAGCTGCAACGCTATACATTTCTGCAAGACGGTGGGGCTCGTTAGGGCCCTAAGGGTGGTTGCGGCCTATATCGTGTTTACTGTGTCCGGCGTTACTGCTGTCACCGCCTTAGAGGCTAGCCTAGGTCCCTGGAGCCTCTGGGGCAGACTGCTCGTCTATCTCCGCCTGGTCTTTGTCATCGTTGTTACACTAGTCTTTGCAGCCTACATTATAGCTCCTAGAGTGGGGAGCCCCGCAAGCCGCATGTTGTATAGCGCCGTAGTCCTTGGCCTCGCGGCTCTAGCTAGGCTCCTAGCAGAGATGCTTGTAGCCGCCTTCGGCCTAGATGTGCCGCTCTACACGTGTCAGTGTGGAGATACGTGCCTCTACTCCGGCATGTTCATCTATAGTGTTAGCCTGGGCTCGTCCCTGGGCTCTATTCTCTATGTGGCTGTTCTTGTCTGGCTGGGCTAGCCGAGAAGACTAGCCGGGCCTAGCTTGAGGCAGCAACCTCTCCCCCGGGCCAT
>JAMOSW010000038.1 GCA_027062725.1 Pyrodictiaceae archaeon
TGGCGCTACGGCGGGGAGGGCGAAGGCGAGAATCGTGTACATTGGGTCCCTGGTTTCGAGGTAGACGAGGGGCCCTGCGGTGACGGATGCGGCAAAGGCGGCGAGGGTGGCTGCGCGGAGCCTCCGGAGACGGGGGTGGCCGCCGGGTGGGTGGTAGACGATGCGGTCCTCTGGGACTATCATTCCCGCGAGAATGGCGAACACGCTTATTATTGCTGTCAGAATCGCTATCGAGGTTATGAAGAACCTCGTGTCGCCGCCCACGAAGAGTGTCAGTATAGTAAACGTGAGTATGACGAAGACCGAGGCGCTCAACAGTGTAGCGTAGAGGCCGAGAAACATCCGGAGCATGTCTATGCTGCGCAGGTAGCTACTGTTGAACTGCCGTATAGCCGTACCCAGCTCCACGCGCAGGAAGCGGACAACGTCGTCGCCGGTGCGAAGCACCTCGCTCATCCTTATAAGGAAGCCCCGGAAGGCGTCGTTGGCTACCCTCGCGGCGTATATCCGCACCGCGCGGACGAAGCCGTAGCCCCACTCAACCGCAAGCACAGCTATCCTCCGGAGTACCGCCTGGTAGACGCCGTAGCCGCCGATGACTGTGTTGAGCTCGAAGAGCCTCCTCCGCGGCGGCCTACCCGTCGAGACAGCGTACATGTGGGCCAGGAGGAAGAGGAGCTCTATGTCCATGCCGCGGCTCTGCCTGGCTAGGGGGAGGAGGAGCCTCCAGGCCGCCACCGCGAGTGGCAGAAGGAGCCCCATGTAGCTGTATGGGCCGCCCACTGTCGCGACCAGGAGCGGGGGCACGGCTAGGCTCGCGAGGAGCACCGGGTCGGTGAGGCGTGGACGCTCCGGCACCAGGAGCCGGCGCCGCCCAACGCGCTGGGCCGCAGCCTCAGCCACCACGGCCAACCCTGCAGCCACCTCCAGGAAGGCAGGCAAAGGCTACTTTATGAGGTCGCCGCGCTGGATCTTCTTTAGGGCGTCCTCGAGGGCCTCTAGGATGGCGTAGGGGGCTTCCTCCTTGGAGGCTTTTCTGGCGTACTCCTGTGTCATCGAGTATATCCTTGCGAGGACTCGGAAGACCTGGTAGTAGTTGAACACCTTCCGCTCTATCAACGCCCTTATTATCTTGGCTCTGACGTCGAGCTCCTCGTAGATGAGGAACATGTTTCTCCTTGAGAGGCCGCGCTTGACGCCTATCTTCTCTTCGAGGAGGTAGCTGGTGCCGCGGCCGCGGAAAGTGAACCGGTCCCGGACTGGGTCCCAGGTGAATATCGGCACGTATAAGGCGGAGTCACTCCTCGGGTCATAGCCTATGATCTCGTTCACGCTAAGCACTCTCCTCACGAGTACACCCTCCCTGTATATAGCGTTCTGTATCATCACGAAGTTCAGGTTGTCTATCTGGCTCTTGGGGACGTTTATCGGCGGGGAGGTTAGGCGCTGCACTAGGCGCTCCACGCTGGCCGCGTGGAAGGTCGCGAGCACGGGGTGGCCTGTCTGCATCGCCTGGAACGCTATGAGGCCCTCGGCGCCGCGTATCTCGCCCACTATTATGTAGTTGGGGCGTTGACGTAGTGCGGCCTTCAGCAGGTCGAACATGGTTACGCTAGTCTCGGGGCTCCCTGTGTCCCGTGTGAGCTCCCGGACCCAGTTGGGGTGGGGCACGTTGAGCTCCGCCGTGTCCTCTATAGTGACTATCTTCGCCGTCGGGTTTATGAATGCGACTATCGCGTTGAGCGAGGTCGTCTTGCCGGACGCGGTCTCGCCGGAGACGAAGCCGCTGTTGCCCTCCAGGAGGAGTATCCAGAGGTAGGCCGCCACGCGGGCATCGAACGTGTTCCAGTTGACTAGCTGGGTTACACTTATCGGCACCTTCGCCACACGCCTTATGGTGAAGTTGCTGCCCTGGAGGCTCACGTCTGACCCAAACACTATGTTTATCCTGCTCCCGTCGGGCAGCGTCGCGTCCACTATGGGCCTGGCGTGGCTCACAGGCTTGCCTATGCGCTCGCTCAGCTCTATTATGAACCTGTCCAGCTCCTCCGCTGTCTCGAACTTGAGGTTCGTCTCTAGGGGGCCGAACACCTTGTGGACTATGTAGATGTGGCCCACGCCTGGGCAGGAGATGTCCTCTATGTAGGGGTCCTTAAGGAGCGGCTCGAGTATCCCCAGGCCGGCCTTGTCCCTCACCATGTAGTATATCAGGTTGTCGAGGTGGCCCCGGTAGACGGGTATCCGGGGCAGCTGGTGGATGCGGGGGAGGAGGGCCCGGTAGTCCACGGGGACGTCGACGGGCTCGAGTATCTGCTGGAGCTTCTCGAGGAGTACCCGTTTCCTCTCCTCCAGGTCCCTGACGGCGTCCCTCTCCGTGATGACTGTGGCCAGCTTCTCCTCGACGAGAATGAAGAGCTCCCTGGGGGGCCTCTCGGGCTCTACAGCGACGTACTTCCTGTAGCCGCTCTCGGTGCCCTCGGGAGGCATGTAGACGTGTATGAATATGCCCGCCTCCCAGTCCACCACGTACATCACGTTTATCACGGTGGCTTTGCGGAGGTCCCTGGGGACCTCCTCGCCGTAGTACAGGGGCCAGCCTAGCCGGGGGACCACCTGCTGTAGGTAGCGGGCCAGGTGGGGGTAGCGCCTGGCGAGCTTGCGTAACTCCTCCGCCCCCGGCCCGCCGGCCACCGCCGCCCTAGCAGCAGCCGCCGCCATCCTGCACCACCGTGGCCTAGGACTGCGCGACCACTATGGGCACTATCTTTATCCCAAAGGCCGGGTCCACGTCGAACGCTATGCTTGCTTCCACGGCGTCAGGCACGCCCCGGGCTTTGACTATGCGTAGCACCTTGACCGGCTTGCCGCCGACGCTGGCTAGGCCGAACCTGTAGTAGACGTCCGAGGCCGCCCGGAGCGGTGCAGCCACAGCCTCGCCCACCACACCTTCATGGATTGTGAGGAGCACGCTGTGGCCCCTCGACACTGCCAGCCTCGCTGCATGGATCAGCGTCGCCACAGCCTCTGGGCCCGAGTACTGGAGGAGCTGCGTAACCGAGTCCACGACCACAATGTCGCCCCATGGCCCCGAGGCGAGGTAGCCGGTCAGCCTCCGCAGCGCCTCCCCCGCCTCCTCGGGGCCCCAGGGCCTGCCGGGCTGGTAGGTGCTGTAGACGCGGAGCCTGCCCGAGACATAGTGTCGGACCAGGTCTATTGTGACGCTCCTGGCCTGCCGCACAAGCTGAGCAGGCGTGGACTCGGTCGTGAAGAGCTCCGCCCGGAGCCCGGAGCCCAGCGCCCCATACAGCACCTGGGCCGCAAAGGTTGTCTTCGCTGAGCCACTGGGGCCCTCGAAAAGGATAAGTGAGGGGTGTGGTATGCCGCCGCCTAGGCGGCCGTCGAGCTCCTCGTTGCCCGTGGTGATGAGCCTAGGCGCTGCCAGTGCCACGCGCGACCACCCCCTCGGGGCTAGCGTAGACAGCCACGACCAGCGTGGAGGGGTCAGGGGCCCAGCGGAGCGTGGCCACGATGTGGGCGGCGGCGCCAGGCTCCAGCGCCAGGGCACCGCCCGCCGGGAGAGGCTGGGGGAGCCCCGCGACGGTCAGGTTGTCTACGCTCCAGTTGGCCCCGTAGGGGAGCGTCTCCAGCCTCTCCACGCCGCCAGACACGTAGCGAACTATGAGGACCGCGCCAGGCCCCACTGTGAACACGGTTGAGCCCGTGTTATTGAGCCAGGCTTCGAGCTTGGAGCCGTTCACTTTAATCATTGTGAGCCTTGCGGAGGATGAGGCGAGGTATGCGGCCACGGAAGCCGCCTCCCTGAGGCCCTGGGCCACGCCCAGCACGTAGGTGCCGAATACTGCGGCAAACAGCGCCGCCGTCACCAGGAGGACCGCGCCGCCTATCGCCGCCCCGAGGGCCGCCGAGGACAAGGACCGGTCACCTCCTAGAGCGCCGCCACGGCCTATTGGCCCGTGTATGAGGCCGCTATCTTCAGCCCCGTGGGGAGCACCATAACCAGCTTGTAGGGCGGCGCGAGGCTGGTGGCGGGGCATGCCTCGACCACGATGGTCTCCCTGGGCTCCCAGACACCGTCGGGCCTCTCCAGCTCCCTGTAGCTCCAGCAGCCGCAGCCTGCAGCGGCGCCGTCGGGGCTATAGGCTAGTATCGCGGAGTAGCTCGTGTTGCCCAGCACCAGGGTTGAGGCGTTAAGGGAGCCAATAGCCACGTCCCCCACGTTCTTGAGGACCACGGTGTGGCAGCCGCTGCTCTGGTTCACGTAGGCGTAGACCACTACCGCCCTCTGGCCCAGCTGCCGTGCCGCGTCCGCGCCCGCCGCGGAGAGCCGGGAGCTCAGGTAGCCTGCGTTGTACATGATAGCCCCGGCCACGACCATTGCTGCGGTGAGCGCAGCCAGCACCATCACCGCCTCCGCGAGCGGTGTTGTCGCGGCCCGCAGCACCGCCGGCTCACCCCTTGGCCTCCGCCGACCCGGCGAGGATGGGCAGCAGGAGCCGCGGCTCGACCTTGCCGCCGAGCCTGGCCACCGTCTTGGCTATAGCCTTGAGCTTGCGGGCCTCCTCCTCGGAGAGCAGCCCTGCCCTCACATACTCGTCGATAAGCTCCAGGACAGCGTCTAGCCCAGCCTTCTCCACGAGCGTCGCCAAGCTCTCAACCAGAGCCTCCAGGCGCGCCAGCCCCTGCGCCGCCGGAGCCCCGGCCTGCGCCAGGCCGGTCCCGGGCATGCCGCCGGGCTGAGCGAAGAGCGGGTTACTGAGCTCTCCCAGCGCCTCCCTGAACTCAACGATAACGTTCTCCATGCTGGAGACTAGGTCGCGTATCTCCTTCCTCAGCTTCCCCACGTTCTCCTCTATCCTGTCCAGCCTCTCCAAGAGGACCTTGTTGGAGCCCTCCACCACCTCCCGGATAGACGCCGATATCTTCGACGCAAAACCCTCCAACAACTCCTCGTCGAGAGCCGCCGCCACAGTCTTCGGCGATAGGGGCCCCCCGGCCGGCCCCTCAGCAGCCTCCTCCTCGCCTACACTGGGCCCAGCGGGAGAAGCAAGCGGCGAAACCTCGGTCTCACCCACTGCTGGCGCTGCGGCAGCCTCCCTGCGGGCCACAGAGGGCCCCCCGGCCTCGCCCACAGCGCCCAGCCGCCGGAGCACGGGATGCACCAGCAGCCTACACACCGGGCAGCTACACCGCCACCTCGCCAAGCCCAGCCACACCCCCACCATCGGGCAAGCCGGGACGCCCTAACAGGCCGGGGGGCCCACACACCAGAGAGCCGGCCCCCGGGGGTCTTGCAGCCTCCTAGCGCGGCGCCACGACGCCACGAAGCGCCGGGGGCCTCTCGCCCCTCCCTTAGGGCCGTGCTAGTCGCGCAGACTCGCCAAGCCCACGATGAGCCAGTGGAGCCCGATAGCCAGCGCCGCTATGGCTCCAGCAGCCACCAGGTAGTCGGCGGGGGAGCCTAGGCCCCGGCTCCCTGTGGCGTACATGTAGCCCATTGCGCCACCCGCCGCCGCCAGGGCGGCTCCCAGCACAGTGTAGAGCGCTATGCCCAGCTTGGCCTTGTCCACCGCACCCTCCACCCCACTGGGAGCAAGGTTCCAGGCTTCACGGCAGGGAGTGAATTGGTGGCCCCCGGGCTGGGGCCAGGGAGGAGAAAAATTGCGGGGACCGAGGTGCTCGTGGGGCTCTATGCTTTGCCGCGTCAGCCGCCCAGTATTAGGTCGATGTAGGTGTTGGTGAGCACCGGCGGCACCTCGTACTTGAGCACTAGTGGGGCGCCGACCGGCGGCTTGATCTCTATCTGGGCGCTGCCGTAGGCCGGTAGACCGTTGTTGCTAGAGTCGGTTACGTTGATTGCCAGTATTGCTACCTCGCCAGGCTCCAGGAGGGTGTTGGTGTTACCCTGGGCCATGTACCAGGCGGCAGTTAGGCTGTTGAGGCCGCTTATCTCGTCAAGGCTCGTTACTGTCCTTATTGTTATGGGTGGTGTGACCGCGTCCGCTACGGCTGTGCCGGTGCCGTCAGGCTTCTGTATTATCAGTGACACCACTGTCTTGTTGAGGTCGACGGGGCTGGTGCCTGCGGTCAGCTTTATCGGCACAAATATTGCCCTTACCTGCCTATTGGCGGTATCTACCTTCGCTATCGCGTCGCCAGCCACGTCTAGCGCCCTAGTGGCGGAGTCGTAGGCCTTCGCCATGACCTCCTTGCTCTTCTGGCTGGCGAACATACCCATGTTTATCGCGACGAACGCTAGCGCGCTCGCAACCAGCACGAAGGCTATCAGCACTATCGCCGCCTCGATACCGACTATACCCCTAAGCCGGGCCACGGCCAGGCTCACCTCTCCACCTCAACTGGGGCTGATCCATCTCCGGGGCCCCACCGGGCAGGGCCCCGCGTGTGGAATCCGGACCCCAGCCACGGGTTCCCCTTAGTCACCGGGGCGGAAGCCGCCCGGCCAGCGGCCTCAGGGCTTATAGCCCAGGCTCTCCGTGGCCATGGCCTGTGCTGTTCGCGGCCCCTAACCCTGCCCAGGCCCGTAGCCCGGTATCCACCCGGTGCAGTGGCTTGCAGGCCGTCAGAGTCGCCCAGCCGGCGACCCCGCCGGGCGGGCCGGCTGGGCCCCTAGAGGAGGGGCTCGAGCTCCTCCGACGCGTGGACAGCTACGTCGACCTCTCCCGTGGGTGGCTCCAGCTCCGCCTCCTCGTCGAGCTCGGCCGCCGCGGCGGCGAAGCCGCCGTCTCGGAGCTAGCCGCCGCCCTCGGGGTGGAGAGGAAGGCAGTGCTCGACAGCCTGAGGAAGATGAGGCAGAAGGGCCTCGTCACGAGGGGCAAACGGGGCCCCGCGCTCACCGAGAGGGGCGCAGACCTCTACCGGAGCCTCCTCCGCGCCATAGGCGCCGGCCACGAGGCACAGCCGCCGCGTCGACAACCGCAGGCAGCCACCCGGGAGCCCGGGACGCCGAGAGACGCGTACCGGCTACTAGCCCTCCTCACCAGACACCATTACCTCTACGAGGCCCTCCTCGCCCTAGCGGCCGCGCCGCGGGGCATGCTGCCCCTAGAGGCGCTCGCCTCCCTGACCGGGCTAAGCCCGCGCCAGATGGACGAGTACCTTCAGGTCTACGCGAGGAGCGAGCCCCGCATCCTCGCGAGGACCGTGAAGGAGACGCGCCTAGGCCCTCTCAGGAGGCAGCGCATCTACTACCGCCTCACGCGGGAGGGCGAGAAGCTGCTCCACCGCCTGCCCAGCTACACCCGGGCCCGCCGCAGCAGAGCAGCCAGGCTCCTCGCGGCGATAACCAGGACCCTGCACCCAACGCTGGCGCTCAAGAGGCTTATGCTCCTCGTCTCCGCCGGCTCCGCCGCCGCCATGGCCGCCGCCGCGCTGGAGCCGGGGCTGGCGCCGCTCCTGCTCGGCGCCTGGCTCCTAGCCGTCACGGCCACCGCCGTGCTCGTCGAAGCCACCTACTAGAGCCGCGCCGACTCAGCCCCACCCGGAGAGAGGAGACAACAAGCAGGGAGAGGGGATACCGCATAGAGGATAAGACAGACATCAAGAACGGCTAAGAAGAGATAAGAAGACGTTTAGCCCTTGTAGGGCTCTATCTGCTCTATGACTATCTCTAGGTGCTCCTCATCGCTCCTGGGCAGGACCGCGTGCATGTTGAGCCTCGCGTCCTTGTTGCTCTTCCTGAGCACCTTGAGCACCACCGCCGCTATCAGCATACCCTCGGGGCTGAGAGGGAACTCAGTGTAGCCCCTCTTCACCAGCACCTGGTAGATGGGCTTGAATATGCTGTCCCTGACGCGTACACTGAACCTACGCAGCCTGTGGCCATGCCGGACCTCGGCTGGGAGCTCCTCCACCTCCACCTCCCGCGCAATACCCGTCTCCAACAGGCTCCTCTTGATGGCCTCCGCCAGGTTCTCCTCGCTATACTCGAGGCCCCCGACAAGCTCGTCGACAAGGTCCGAGAGGAGGTCGCCAACCTCGCGGAGCAGCATCTGCGTCATGCCGCCGAAGCTCTTGCCCAGAGTCT
>JAMOSW010000039.1 GCA_027062725.1 Pyrodictiaceae archaeon
CTCCTCCCTGAGTTTTTCGAGCTCTCCACGCAGCAGTGCAAGCCTCTCCCTTAAGGCGGCGAGCTCGCGGTCCTTTTCGAGTTCCTCACGGTACTCTATCCTTAACAGCCTGTTCTCTAACTGCAGCCTCTCTACCTCATCCCTTAGCTCGGCGACCCTGGCCTTGAGCGCGTTTATCTCAGCTATGAGTAGTTCTTTTTCCCTGGCGGGCTCCGGTGACTGTCTGGCCTGCGGCTTTTGGCGCCGCTGTTCACCCCGCTCTGCCTTTGTCTCCTCGGCCTCGGCGACGCCGGCTACGAGTGCCTCCTTTATCGCCTTCTCGACAGCTTCTGCAAGGCTCTTGCCACGTATCACCGCAGCCTTTATCTCCTCGTGATCTATGTCGGTGCCGAGCTTGTTAAGGTACGACTCCACCTGGCGGAGCTTCGACTGATATGCACGGTATGCCTTCACGGCAGCTGCCAAGGCATCACGAACATGGCTATCCGATACCCGGCGGAGACCCGGGTAGAGCGACGCATAGGTCTCAAATATCTCGCGCTTCTCCTCGACGCTGAGAGAGGCCGGCGGACAGTAAAGGGGCACCCTTAGCATGCCCGCTAGCTTTCTCGCAAACTCCGGCGCAGGGTTAACGTCTGTCGCCACCAGGACCGGGACGCCGTGCCGCCTTATAAGCTCGACAACCTCCTCTCGGTCAATCCCGCGGCGACTGAGAGCGAACACCGGGCGACCGTCGAGATCAAGGGCAGCTATGCCAGTCGATATGCCCGGGTCGACCCCGACTATGAGGTAGGGCTTCCTGGTGCCAGGCAGACGGGCCCCGCTGTAGGCCTCAAAGCTGAGCCTACTGCTATAGACAGGCTGAACCTCTATTCTCACATCACTATCCGTGTGCGGCTTCACTACGCCATTAAGGCTGCTCCGCGGCGCATAGACTATGAAGACCGCGCTCTCGAGACCGCCGCCACTCTTACGGAACATGAGATCATAGTCGAGCCCATGTCTGTCGAGAAGCCTCTTGATATCCTTGGCTGCGCGCAGTATAGCCGAGCGCACACGGCGCTGGTAACGGGGGCTACTCATACCGCCATGCTTGAGGCGCCGATTCTTCGCAACTATTATCCTCGTCTTCTCCTCTACGAAACGGAGCCTCGTGCCATACCCCATCGCGGCGAGGAGCGCCACCAAGTAGGCCGTGCGGCTGGGGCTCAGCTTACCCCTCCCCGGGTCGAGGCCCGCCAGCCTGGCGAGCCGCTTCACATCCACCAGGCTGCCGTCGGGCATCCGCGTAGGCTGCACTATCTCAAGCTCCGGGGGGAGCATCGTGACAAGCCTTGCGAGCTCCCTGCCACTCCTAGCTAGCTCGTAGACATTGTCCACCGCGAGGATGCGTGGCTTGAGCTCCCAGAGTATCCGGACGAGACGGTGCACCGGAACCTGCTCATACTTCGCAACTAGTTGGCCATCTTCTACCACTGCGACCGCGAAGCATCGCAACGAGGAGCCACAGCCGGGCTCCACATCGATGCCGACCACACGCAGACCAGCTCCACCCCGGAGCAACTGGAGGCACATAAGAGACATGGCTCCGGGTGCCGATGCGCCAAGGCCTTCCCGGAGCACTTCGCCGTTGATAATCCACCGGGGAGAAAGGGGGTATGTGACTTGTGCCCCGCCTGACCGGCCCGCTTCATCGCCTCGGCTGCCCGGCCTCGGCGGGTGTGAGACCGGCGGGGCCCATGTCTAGAATAGGGGCCTAGCTTGGGAAGGTAAGAGCCTGACTCCTCCGGGGGCCGTCCTTATAGGTTGCCCCTCTCCGTGTATAGCCCGTGGCGGCTGGGCGCCAGCTGCGGGATGAGCGCGCCCCCTAGCGCCCCTAGCCCACTGAGCCCGGCGGCCGTGAAGTGTGCCGGGCCGGTTGCGACCGCACCATCCGGAGAGAGCACATTCCCTTGGTGGTCTGCAATGCATGGCACTTGCGGCGAGAAGGTGGGCCATGTCGGGGACGTCGAGGCCGAGGCGGCGAGGCTGGCAGACGGCACACAGCTCGAGGGCGTGCGGATACGCTGGCTCGTCTCCGAGAAGGACGGCGCACCCACCTTCGCGATGCGGGTGTTCGAGCTCGAACCCGGGGCCGTTATACCGGAGCACCGACACCCCTGGGAGCACGAGATATACGTGCTCAACGGCTCCGTCGAGGTGACCATCGAGGACACGAGGTACAGGCTAGAGAGCGACATGTTTGTCTATATACCGCCCAACGCGAGGCACGGCTACCGAGCCGGCGAGGATGGGGCACGCTTCATCTGCGTCATCCCACACCGTCCCAGCGTCCCAGAGGACTGGACACCGCCCTGCCGGGGGAGTAAGGCTTAGAGAGGGGAGCCGTGGGCGGACGGCCTGCGGTGAGAGGCCTCCTTGCCCCGCGTCAACGTGAAGCTGGTGACGTGGGACGAGATAGTTGAGTGGAGCCGCGGCCTAGCCAGGAAGATCAAGGAGGACGGGTATCGCCCCACGGTGATAGTGCCGTCGCGCGGGGTGGCTACGTGCCGGCCAGGCTGCTCGCAGACTTCCTCAACGTGTCAAACATGCTCAGCATACAGAGCCAGCACTGGACCGAGGCCGCCAAGGCCGCCGAGCGGGCGATACTCAAGTTCCCATACACTGTCGACCTCCGCGGCCATCGGGCGCTTCTCGTGGACGACATAGTTGACACCGGCGAGACCCTCATGCTAGCCAAGAACTACATACTGGAGAACTGGAGGCCGGACGAGCTGCGCGTCGCCGCGCTACAGTGGATAAGCCCCGTGGCCAAGTTCAAGCCCGACTACTACTACCTCGAGGTCCGGGAGTGGGCCTGGTTCCAGTACCCCTGGACGAGGCTCGAGGACGTCACCCAGTTCATACGCCGCATGCTGAAGGAGGCAGCAGAGGAGACCGGGAAACGGGAGTGGAGCTACGAGGAAATAAAGAAGATGTTCAAGGAGTGGTATGGGATAGAGGTCGAGGAGTTCTACTACCAGGACGCCCTAGAGCTCCTAACCGAGGAGGGCTTCCTGGAGAAGACCGGTGAAGACCTCTACAGGCTCAGAGGCTAGCCCCGGCGTCGGTGATCGGTGTTTTCGCAGTGCGGCTCGCCTGGTTCCACCTCTGCTCCCGCCATGCGTGCTGCTCGCCTGAAGTCCCTGGGGGTTAGGGGGAGCCAGCTGCGTAGCCTGCAGTACAGTTCCCATGGTACCTTTGTGGTTCTGCCTCTTAGCCAGCGGGATATCTCCACATAGGCCCTGGCTCTGGCGTCGCGGGGACTCATTGATGCGAGTATGGCCTTCTCTATGTTGCCGCATGTCTCGTAGCGTGCCCGCAGCAGTATCTCTGCCAGCGTGTTTATCCTGTTGGGGACGCCGTGTGTGCTCCCCCGCAGCTCTAGGCGGCGTGGCGTGTAGAGGCCTCGGAGCCTGAGCCTGCTGGTTTCCCCTGGCCGGGGCGTGCGGTCTACTATGGCTCCGAGTATGAAGGCGTCCGCTTCCTTGGCTTCTCTCCCGGTGAGTGGCTTCTCCGCCGAGGGGTCGAGCAGGATTATCCTCCTGTAGCCTCTCAGCGTGAGGCCCTCGTCTGCGGGGAGCATGGTTGTAGCCACGTAGGGGCTTGCGAGGAAGCCTCGGAGCCACTCCAACACGCCCCGCTCTAGGCCGGCGAGGAGGAGGTGGGGGTCCCAGAGGTAGCGCCTTACCGCTCCGAGCGCCGCGCCGACCTGGACCCGGAGGCTCCGGGCCTCCTCGGGGCTGTGGCGGTGGATAAGCGAGAAGTCGAGCGCTATCACGGGCCGTGGCCGGGGAGGAAGCTCCGCCAATACACGTTCTCGGAGCCCACGTCCCGGCACCACGACAGCGTCCGGCTCTTCGTCGCCGCGTCCAGCCATGAACTCGAATGTCTTGCCCTGGTACTGCTCCCGGTGGATTATGCGGCCTCTCCAGCCGCCACGCTGCTCGAGCACCGCGTCCCTCGTGAGGGCCTCGACCGCGAGCCTCTGGAAGGGGTCCGTGCCGCCGGGGGCGCGGATCCTGCCCAGATGGGCGACACGGTACACGCCGAGGGCGGCGAGGGCGCGGAGCAGCGCATACTTGGGCCTCTCTCTTTCGGCGAGGAGGTCGCAGCCGTCAGCTACCGTGAGGGCACTCATCGCCCCAGCCTCGCTACCCGGCACAAGGGGGCTCGGCGCAGGGGGGTGAGAGGAGGTTCATCACACGCCGGAGCACGGCTGTGCGACTAGCACCGGCGGCCTGGTAATAACGTGGCGCCCGGGGTTGGATAGACACCGCGGGGCGATGAGGAGGGCTAGATAAGCTGAGGAGCCTGATGACGGTTTCTGGTGCCGAGCCCCCTATGGGGTCCGAGGCGCGTGGGTTACTCCTCTTCTGCTTCTTCTAGCTCGCCGAGCACATCCATGGCGGCGCTGCGTGTCTCGAGGCTAACCTTGTAGCCGGAGCGCCTAAGCTCCTCCGCCAACGTGTAGGCGAGGGTGCTCATCTCGTCAACTAGGTCCTCTATCTCCTCGCGGGGGTTCTCGCTGGTGTCGACGACCTCCCTCACATAGTCGCGGAGCCCCTCATAGCCAAGCCGGACTATGAGGCCCTGGCTCCCACTCCGGACCTCGATGAAGAGTGGCGCCTCGCTGTGCCAGAGCCGTAGCGCGTCGCCCACCTGCTCGGGCTTTAGGCCGCGCTGCTTAGCGAAGGCTTCCACGATGTCACGGGGGTCTGCCACAGCCGCTGCACCCTTGGGTTTGGTATGGCCGCCCAGCCCGGGGCTAGAGAAGGGTTTCGCGCAGAGGAACGGGAGAACCGGTAAGTGTGTGGAGAGACCAGGACATCAGGCCGGGTGGAGTGGAGCCGGGGCCGGGATTTGAACCCGGGATCAACGGGTCTCCGCGATGGGCGGATTTATTGGCTGCGCCACTGCAGCCCGCCGCCTTCGACCGCTCGGCCACCCCGGCGCCCGCCCCCAGGCTGGGGGCTTCTCCCCGGCCCGCCTCCCCGTGTCGTCACGGTTCTGGTAAGGGACCCGGGGAGGGTTATATTGTATATTGGTTGACCGGGGCTTCCGGAGCCTAGGTCTCTCGGGGCTGTGAGCGGCTCAGGCGGAGCTGAGACGGTTGCTGCGATGATGTGTTTAGCCTTGGGCGAGCCCCCTGGAGCGCTCTGGGGCTGATGGCTCCCGGCTGTTGGAGAGGAAGCCTCCTGCGGCGTAGCTCCTCGGCGCTGGGGTTGCGTGGCGTTGGCTAAGAGGAAGCTTCTGCGGGAGATAGCGGCCCGGGTCTATGGCGAGAAGTATGCAGACAAGTTCTGGAAACGCATAGAGATTATCGGCGATATCGCTGTGATAAGGAGGCCTTTTGGTGTCACCGTGGAGGAGCTGCAGCCGCTGGCAGAGGAGCTGTTGCGGCGGCTACCTTACGTTAGGAGCGTGTGGACCACCTGGAGCCCAGTCGAGGGCGACTACCGGCTGCGCGAGTTCGTCTACCTGGCCGGCGAGGAGAGAAGCGAGACGCTGTACCGGGAGCACGGCTGCGTCTTCCGTGTCGACATCAGGCGCGTCTATATCTCGCCGAGGCTTAGCTATGAGCACATGCGTGTAGCAAGGCTGATAAGGCCTGGAGAGGTTGTCATAAACATGTATGCCGGCGCCGGTCTCTTCTCGGTAATAGCTGCATGTCACGCAAAACCCTGGATAGTCTATAGCATAGACATCAACCCGTACGCGTACCGCTACATGGTTGAGAACGTCTTGCTCAACAAGGTGAGCAGGCAGGTTGTGCCGCTGCTTGGAGACGCCGCCAGGCTGGTACCCGAGAGGCTGAGGGGCATCGCTGATCGTATACTGATGCCTCTACCCGAGTACGCGCTGGAGCACCTGCCCGCCGCGTTGGAGGGGCTTAGGAGGAGGCGGGGCATCCTCCACATCTATCTCCACATCGATACGCCGCGGGGCGTGGACCCCAGGCGCGCGGCCGCCGAGACTGTGGAGGCCCGCCTCCGGGGCCTCGGGTACCGGGCGCACGTGTCGTTCACACGGGTTGTCAGGACCGTTGGGCCAAGGAAGAGCCAGGTAGTGGTGGACGTAGAGGTTGCCCCGGAGAATGCCTAGCGTGTCGCCCTGCTGAGGCTGGCTATCTTAATCGCGGCATACTCGAGGACTGCCTTAACGTCGTCTATATTGTCGCGATTCACGCCCATAACAGTTATCTTCTTCACGTACCTGCCCTCCTTGTCTATGGTGTATTCTAGGCTCTCACTGGTCTCCTGCAGCTTCGCCAACGCGCGCACCACGTAGCGGATGTAAGGGTGGGTCTCGGGCACTGGGACAAACAACATCAGGCTGACAGTGTCCCGCCTCGATACGAGCCTTGCGACCAGTCTACCGTCGGGGCTGTGGAAGTCCTGGCTCTGCCCACCCAGCTGCCCCACCGCGGCGGCCGCGCTGCACTCTTCTAGGAACACGAGCAGACTCCTCAACAGCTGCAGTCTCTCCTCTAGCTCCGCTATCTCCTTCTCGAGGAACTCCCGCAGCTCCTCTAGGCCAGGCTCCTTGTCTGACGCCGCCACGCAACCCCCCACCCGTCTGACGCTATATCCAAGCCTAGCTCCTTGGCCCCCCAGTACGCGGCGAAGACCTACATGCCCACGGGGCCTGCGGGGATGCCGGCCGACATACAATGTGATAGCGGCTGTTAGAAGAGCCTTATTGCACCCGGGGGGTGCCGTAGACGCGCCCAGTTGAGAGCCCGGCCTTCGTCCCTGGAGGGGGCAGGTGCAGCACTGTGATAGCTGGGAGAGCCCGTGCTGTGGCCGCAGTATTTACCCTAGCATTGCTGGCCCTTGCTGAGGCAGCCTACGCTGAGCCCGTCACCTTGAAGCTTGGCTTGCTTGCTGTAAAGCCCCAAGGAGCTGGCTACGAAGGTGTCGTAATAGACACGGTAGTGTCTCTTGCGCCAGGACAGGGTAGGCTACTCCTGGAGCCACGTGACCTTGTCGACGATAGCACTAGGTACTCTACATTGCTCGGCTTCATCCTGGCCACAGCTATGGCTGGCAAGGATTACCGTCTCTACGACATGACTGTACAGTTCGAGACCGATACGCCCGTGGGCGGGCCGAGCGCTAGCGGCTTTCTGGCAGCCACTGTCCTCCTCCTCGCACTAGGCTACGCCCCCCACTACGAGGAGGCTACAATGACTGGCATGGTCTCGCCGTCGGGGCTTGTGCTGTCTGTGGCTGGAGTCGAAGCGAAGGCCGCGGCAGCAGCGAGGCACGGCTACAGGCTCATCTTGGTCCCTGCCCAGGAGGCGGCGGGGCTCAAGACACCTGGTGGGGCGCGTGTGGTCCCAGTATGTAGTGTTATCGACGCGGCTTCACAGCTAGACAACGTGACGCTGTTCCCCAGCCTGGGACGGGCCCTATCGGTTCCCGTGCCGCCCGTGTTCGGTAGGGACGCGGAGAGGTTCGCCAACTACACCGAGCAGCTCCTCCCACTCCTCGACAACGCAACGCGTGCACGCGTGGCTAGGCTGGTCGAGGAGGCTAGGGCCCTTACAGCCAAGAGGCCCTACGTTGCGGCCAGCCTGGCTTTCACCGCCCTGCTCCAGGCCGCCAACGAGACAATAGCTAGGCACGGATTCAGTGTCCTCGAGCAGAAGCTTGGCATCACGCTCCAGGAGGCGCTCGAGGAGGCCAGGCGAGCCGTGGCCGGGGTCTCCTACGAGGCAGGCGGCGGGCTCTGCTACGCGTGGAGCTTTGCCTCGCTAGCAGCAGCCTCCTACCGGCTATATCTTGCAGAGCACGTGTCTGACCAGGCGGCACCCTATTTCCGTGCATTATCGCTCCTCCGTGCGCTGTCGGCCAGGACCTGGGCCGAGGCTGCGAGCACGCTCCGGGGCCCACTGGTGCCCTGCAGCTACCTCTACAAGGCTGCAGCTATGACCCTTCACTATACGCATATCGCCGCAGACTATTTCATCTCTATACTGGACAAGCCCTTCGTACGGGTCTTCACGCACCTCATAGACAATAGGACGATACGTGAATGGCTCAGCGATGCCGAGAACGCGCTCAACAATGGCGACTATCTGCTCGCAGTGGGCCTAACAGTCTATGTTCTCTCCGAGATAGAGTTCAGGATGGACGCCCCCAACACTGCCACACAATGTCTCACCGAGTACGCGGAGAGGCTAACAGACCTCGCAGGACCAGCCTTCGCGGTGCCAGCACTCTACTACCACAACTACGCGCTCTACTTCACAGCAAACGAGAGCAGGAAGGGGGAGACCGGCGAGGCTCTCACCGTAGTCAAGCTAGAGACGGCGGCGCTTGCCTGGATGGTGCCGGGCCTCTTCCTCCACGCGGCCTCGGCGCCCGCCCCCACCGGGGCAGCGGAGGCCGCCACACAGGCACCCATCGGTGCAGCCAGCACACCCTACCTGCTCGTAGCCGCAGAGGCTCTACTTCTCGCCGTCGTCGGCGCCGCCGCTGCGAGAGCCGCGGCCGGGAGAGAGAAAATCGAGTATACTAGACTGCCTTGACTCTTCGGGCACACCGGCTCCACCGCTGTAGATCTTCCTCACGGCCTCTGCTATGGGGCCGGAGAAGTCTCGCTCTAGCTCCTCCCTTATCGGCGGCCTGTAGAGCGCTGCGGCCGGGTGGTAGGTGACAGCTAGGAGCACCCTGCGCCCCGCTATAACGGCCTCAACCACGCGTCCATGTAGACGGGTCATACTGGTCCAGCGGAGCCCGGCCAGTCGGTAGAGCGTGCGTCCAGCATGCCTGCCGACGGCTATAATGAGCGAGGGCTTTATGAGCTGTATCTGGCGGATGAGGTACGGGAGGCAGGCTTCTATCTCCTCATCCCTCGGGTCTCGGTTTCCAGGGGGCCTACACTTAACCACGTTAGTGATGTAGACCCGGTCTCTGCGCAGACCGGCCAGCTCAAGGAGCCTGGTCAGGAGCTGGCCGGCCGGCCCCACGAAGGGCCTACCCTGCTCGTCCTCCTTCTTGCCCGGCGCCTCGCCGACAACCATGACCCGGGCGTCTAGCGGCCCCTCGCCTGGGACAGGGTTTCTACGGAACCTGTGGAGCTCGCACCTGGTGCACCTAGCTATCTCCTCCACGAGCCTACGATACTCCTCGATTACCTCAGCCACCACCGTCAAGGCCGTAGCCACCTCGTTGCAGGGCAAGAGCCGTAGCCTGCGGAGCCCCGGCGACATGCAAGGGCGTAAACACGGTGGAGCCGCCCGCTGGTCGCCGGGGAGGGGCTTGGGCAGCGGCTACAGTGATAGATAGGCCCCCTAGGGGAGGGACAAAACCCTGGAGGGCTGGGCGTGGCCGTGGCTGAGCGTACGCGCGCCGATAGGCCCATCGTCAAGGGGCGCATGTACCATATAGACCTGGCGCCTGGCGAGATACCGCCCTACGTGTTGTTGCCCGGTGATCCCGCCAGGGTAGACAGGATAGCTAGGAGCTGGGACAGCTTCGAAGTGTTGAGGCAACACCGGGAGTACCGTAGCGCCCGAGGGGTCTACAAGGGGGCCCCGATAGCCGCGCTGAGCACTGGCATAGGCGGCCCATCTGCAGCGATAGCTGTGGAGGAGCTCGCCGAGATAGGCGTCCATACCCTCATACGTGTTGGCACGACAGGCGCGATACAGCCTTGGATAAAGCCAGGCGACGTAATCATAGCCTCCGCTGCCGTCCGCTATGACTGCGCTAGCAGCGAGTACGCACCGCCAGAGTATCCTGCCGCTGCTGCGCCGGATGCTGTGCTGGCGCTCGCAGAGGCCACTAAGAGGCTCGGCCTGCGCTTCCATGTAGGCGTTGTCGCCTCGACAGCGACGTTTCACCTAGGCCAGAGCCGGCCAGGCTACCGTGGCTACACCTGGAGCGCCGCCGAGAGGCGCATAGACGACCTGCGTCACATGGGCGTCCTCAGCTTCGAGATGGAGGCCGCGACTATATACACACTGGCCAGCCTCTACGGCCTGAGGGCTGCATGCATCTGTGCAGCGATAGCGAACCGTGTCACGAACGAGTTCGTGCCGGACGCGGGCGTCGAGGACGCGATAAGGGCTGCAAACGAGGCCGTAAGGATACTTTGGAGCCTCGACACGTTGCGCGGCGGCTACAAGAGAGAAGCAACCATCTCCGACCTGGCGGCTGCGCTAGGAAAGCTCAGCTAGAGGAGCAGCGGGCGAGTCTCCCTGTACCTCCTTCTTCCAACGCGTTGGCCGTATTGTAGTCTTAGAGGGTGTGCTGGGTGCCGCCCCCTCGGCGCCACCGTAATTGGGCCCCTTTCTTCTGGCTTGGAACGGTTTGCTGCGTGGAGGCTGGGTGTAATGGTGAGGGTCGTTGCAGAGCTGCTGCCCGACAGGAGGAGGGTCGAGGTTGAACTAGAGAAGGGTACGGTTGCAGAGCTGCTGGAGAGGCTCGGCCTCAGCCGCGAGGGGGCCGTGGTTGTGCGGGACGGCACACCCCTAGTGGAGGAGGAGGTGCTGCGTGATGAGGAGCGGGTCCTCGTCTACCGGGCAGCTAGCGGCGGCTAGGCGCTGCAGCGTCTGTGGCGCCCCGGCAGTAGCCTATCTACCCTATGCCAGGCTCGCACTCTGCAAGACGCACTTCGTCGAGTATATTGACCGCAAGGTTGGCAGGGTGCTGCGGCGTGTCTCCGCGCTCCGGCCAGGCGGCCTTATAGTTGCGGCCGTGAGCGGCGGGAAAGATAGTACAGCCATGCTTGCTTCCCTGGCTAAGCATGCGCGTAGCTCAGGCACCAGGCTGCTGGCGGTGCACATCGACCTAGGCTATGGCGACTATTCCTTGAGGAGCCGAGAGGCAGCCGAGAAGGCTTGCCGGGAGCTTGGTGTCCCCTGCCTTGTCATCCCGTTCGAGGATGTAGTGGGCGTCTCTGTCTACGAGCTTGCACGTCGCTCTCGGCGCCCTGTCTGCAGCGTCTGCGGCATAGTCAAGAGGTACGTACTGAATGCGCTGGCTGTTGAGGCTGGCGCCGACTATGTGGCCCTAGGCCACAACGGCGACGACATACTTGCCTATGCGTTGAAGTCGTTCTTGAACCAGGATCTTGGCTACATAGCCAAGCTTGGCCCCTCTACCGAGACAGTGCCGGGCCTTGCGGTCGGGAGACTCAGGCCCCTCTACGAGGTCTTCGAAAAGGAGACGCTCATCTATGTGCTCGTCTCGGGGCTTCCATTCCTCCACGAGGAGTGCCCCTATCGCCCCCAGGCCCCCATAGAGCAGCGCCTCAAAGAGGCCATGAACCACCTTGAGGAGGAACACCCCGGCCTCAAGATATCCGCCCTGCGCAGGCTAGCTAAGAACGTGAAGCTGTATGAGCGGCTCGGCGGGGGAGGAGAGACTGGCAGGTGCCGCCATTGCGGCCTAATATCGGCCGGCGAAGAGTGCAGCTTCTGCCGGCTAACCAGGCGCGTGCTAGGCGAGCCCGCCGGGCCAAGGGTTAGGACATGGCTGCGGGAGAGGCTGGAAGAACTTGGGCTACGAGGCGGCGCCCCTGGGGGCAGCACTGGCGGCCTACATGTACGAGGGGACCAGGCTCTGGGGGAAACTAAGAGAGGCCAGGAGGATACTAGAGGAGGGGCTTGACGAGGATAGTCTCTACCAAGTACGAGAGTCTGCTAGAATAACCTACTACCGCCACATAATGCCCGTCGCGGCAGCGCCCACGCGCGCTAACGTTGAGGACGCGCTCCCACTCTTCATAATGTATGCCTCGAACGCTGCCGAGCACGCCGCGAGACTTGACGCTGCACAGCGGAAGACGCTGGCCGATATAGTGTATGGCGCGCTGGGTTCTCTGTTTGACGAAAAGAGGGAGCCGCGAGGGTCGCCTCTACGGCGTGGCCTGGAACTGCTGCTCCAGATAGACGCCGAGGGCGTGAGGCCGGGTGAGCTGGGCGCCTACTATAGTCTGCTCTTCTCCGTCCTGGTGACTGCACAGATCTATGTGAGCGGCATCCAGGTTATACGGATGAGCCTGGCGCCGCTCTATGGACTTGCCCGTGCGTCGTTGAAGCTGCTCACAGCATAGCGTCTTCCACAGGGAGGGCGTGGCCGCGTGGCTGTCGGAACGGCTTCTTCAGCGGCTGTAGCTGCTGTCCTGCTGGCTGCGGGCGTATTCTCGGCACGAAGCCCGGCTTCTCGCAAGGTAAGCAAAGCTATAGCCTCGTTACTTTTCTACATATCGGTGCCTCTTATAGTGTCATACAAGGTCTACAGTGTACCCCTAGTGACGCTAGTCGACTATGCCGTTGTCGTCACTGCAAGTGTGCTCACCGCGTTCGTGTCGGCCGCACTTCTCGTACCGAGGCTCCTGCGCGACGCGCCACCAGAAACCGTGGGGGCCGCCATCCTGGCCGCGGGTATACACAACTCGGCGTTTCTGCCTATACCACTCATGTTGCTTCTCTACGGCGACGCGGGGCCTGCCGCCCTCTACTCTGCCATAATGAACATTATCATAGCCGTGGTTACGCCGCTGGTGCTCGGCTACTACAGCCCCATATACCGAGGAAGCGGAAGGAGCACCCTAGTCTCTGTGCTCCACAGTCTAGCCACCTATCCCCCGCTCTACGCGTTGGCCGTCGGCCTGCTGCTTCGCGCGCTGCAACTGCCCCCGTCCACGGTAGATGCATGGAGGATGGGGTTTACCGTGGGCTCCTACTCTACACTGCTGAGCTTCTTCCTTGTAGGCGAGGTAGTAGCTAGGGCGGGGCTTCGCCTCGACCGTGGCGTGGCTGTTGTCGCGGCCTGGAGGCTACTTGTTGAGCCCGCGGCCACGGCAGTGGCTGTCGACGTCGCAGGCCTTGAGGGCATCTGGAGGCATGGAGCTCTCATCGAGTCCGTGATGCCCGCGGCGACGATGAACCTCGTGGTAGCAATGATGTATGGCCTTGACTATGGGCTCGTGGCGCGAAGCATAGGCCTCATAACGCCCATGTCGGTTGCAGCCGCTGTCGCCGTACGGCTCCTTCTAGGCTAGCCCTTGCCCTCTCCTCGACCAGAGCCTGGAGGCTACCGCCCGGAGCCTCGCACGGTGCTCCCGATACGGGGCAAGGAGGCAGCTGCCGGCATCTAGCACATGTGTCTCAAGCCGTCCGTCCTCTAGGTGCTTACCCAGCGCCGCGTCCACATAGGGCATGTATATAGATGCTGTGAGTGGATGGAGCACTATCCAGACGTTGAGTCCTAGCGCCAGCCGAGAGGCTGCGACCGCGGAGAGCCGGGAGGCGGGGTTCATGCTGGAGGTGAGTGTCTCAGCCTCGGCGATGAGGCCCCCGCTCCAGCCGCGCCGGGCGTAGACGTCTACGGGCGTGTTGGATATGACTACCTCGGTCTCGATGCTTGTTTCCCTGACGCCGCTCTCAAGGAGGTAGGCGACAGTCGCCGCCTTTAGGCCGTAGTGTATTGGCGCGTCGTCGGGGCGCGCCTCCTCGTCGTCAGCCGCTTGCCGTACGAGCCTCCCTAGCACCGGGTCCGAGGCGTGGCCGCGGAGACAGTCGAGTAGCACGCTTTCGGCACGCACGACGGCTTCGTCGACACTAGCGGCGTCGCTGAGGCTCCCCTCCGGCAATGCGTAAAGAGTCTCCAGGAGGCGGAACACCTCCTCATCCTCCGGCAGCTGGATCTCTATCGGTTCCGGGATGCGCGTGTAGAGCTGCGCCGCCACGAGACGGGGCTGCCAGAGCTGCCGCAGCCTCTGGAGAACCGCCCCGGAGCCGTAGAGCACAACAACGCCCGGGGGCTGAGCGTAGACCTCCCGCAGCCGGTCCTCCAAGCCCGCTATGAGCCTGGTGAGCGCTGTGCCGCCGGCCTCGGACTCGGCAACGGAGTCCACATCAACCACGTATATGCCCGGCCCACCACGCATCATGGCAAGCTGGTACTCTGTTAGCCGCCGCCCAACATGCATAATCGCCGGAGGGTGGCGGGCCGAGACACGGTACGTCTCCCGTACTACCCTTTTCAGTAGCTCAATGTACTCGAACCTGGCGTCACGCGGACGACGGGCCAACACGAGGAGAGGGTATGGCTGCACTTCGCGGAGCCGCTGCGTGCCGAACAACGCCAGGAGAGGGTCATTGACCTCGAGGCCCGGCGGCTCTGGCCGCAGACCTCGCCGCGGCGCTGGCACCCGTAGCCGGGACGGGGACGGAGGCGCCGGAAGACTATGCGGCGCTGAGAGAGGAGCACATGTTCTCAAGGGACGCAGCGTCGGCGCACTAGGGCTGCGCGGCGAGGGAGGCCCGGGGAGCACGCGCAGGCGGGGCACGGGTGGGGCATTACAGAGAGGCCGTGGACGGATCCGTGGAGCCTCTCTTGTAGCCGAGTTAGTGTCGTGCGGCATGCTCTCCAGCCCGTACACGGTTGACTCTCCTAGCCCCGTTATTGGCTCCTTCGGGAAGCAACGCCCCTCGGGACTCCGTGGGGTCGCCGCTGGTGGACCTCTAGGCTTGCCAGATGCTAGCGGGTGGGCGGTGCCCCGTCTTCCTGTAGATAATGGAGGCTATGGCCATCGCGGCTATCACTGCTATGTAGGGCGCCGCGTCGACGAGCACCGCGTAGACGGCGCCGGGCGGGAGGAGCGACGGCAGAAGGCTCTGGACGCTGTATAGCAGTCCGAGCAGGTAGGAGGCTATCGCTACTCCGAGAGGATGCCAGAAGCCGAGTATGACCATACCGAGTGCCAACCAGCCCTGACCCGTTATCCTGCCTGCCGTCCAGCGGCCGCTAGTATAGCCGTAGAGGAACAGGCTGGCTGCAGCCGCCACGAGTACAGCCTGGAGTGCCAGCATAGCTGCGCGGACAATACGCACGTCTACACCCATCATACTTGCTGCTTTCTCGTTCTCGCCCAAGCTACGCACCACGTAGCCTACCCAGCTGCGCTGTAGGAACAGGTAGAGGCCGAGCGTCGTCGCCACCAGCAGCACAGCAGCTACCACACGCGCCGTCGTAATGCCGAGTGCTGGGCCCGCGGCGCCGCCGCCAAGGTTGCCTAGTATGACGCCTACACCGGAGCCGAGGAACACTAATGAAAGGCCTATGACTGCCTGGTTGACGCCCAGCACTTCGACAGTGAAGAAATATATTGCCGCAAGGAGGAGTGCAGCCGCGAGACCCGCAAGAAAGCCTACAGCCATCGAGCCCGTCGCAATGCTGACAGCAGCGGCGGCGCCGTAGGATATGTGGAGCATGCCTTCGAGGCCCAGGTTTATCCTCCCGCTGCGCTCGACGAGCAGCTCGCCGAGCGCGGCCAGGCCCAGCACGGCCGCCGGGATAACCGCTTGGCCGAGCAGTGCAGCCAGATCCAGGCTGGCCACCATGCAGACACCCCCATTCCTACGCTACATAGTCTCACTGAGATTCCCTAACCAAGACTATCCTGTATCTCGACAGAGTCACTGCTGAGACCACGAAGACCACGATTATAGCCTGTACGGCTAGGGCGAAGCTCCAGGGTACGCGGCTTATTTGAAGCGAGGTGCTTGCAAGGTAGAGGAGCCCCAGGAGCCACGAGGAAGCCAGTGTGGCTGCGATGACGTTGCCTGCCAGCCAGGCGGCGAGGATGCCCATGTATCCGTAGCCGAGGCTCTGGAACGTGTTCAGGCTCGTCAATTGCTGCTGAACGGCGACCAGGTAGAGGCCGCCGCCAAGACCGGCCAGGGCGCCGCCTATGGCAGCAGCCGCCATGATGGTCTTGTGGAAGCCGACTCCGTACGTTTCCGCTGCGCGCCTAGAGAGCCCCACAGAGTCTACCGCTACGCCTAGCCTCGTAAACCTGTAGGCAGCCTCAACGAGTAACACAGTTGCTAGTACTATGGTTGCCGCGGTTGCTACGCCTAAGGTCCTATCTGGGGGCAGAGGCGCCGTTCGGGTGAATCCACCTGCGCTCCAGGGACCGCCAACGAGGTAGTTTAGCACACTCACGACAACATAGTTCAACATGAGGCTCGCGAGCGTCTCGTTCACGAGTAGATAGAGGCGCAATGCCGCCACAAGCGCCCCGAGGAGGACACCAGCAAGAGCCGCCGCAAAGAGCCCCGCCGCGAGACCGGCCCCTACTCTTCCCAGGAGCCAGTAGGCAACAATCATGCCCGCAACCATCTGGCCCTCAGCACCTATAGTTATGAAGCCTGCACGGTAGGCGAGCGCCAGGCCCGCGGCCGACGCGGCTATGGCGGTGAAGTAGGGTAGAGCCGACAACCACCTCGACGGCTCACCAAATACCGTCATGAGGGCACTGGCTGTACCCCCCACACCGGCCGGTGTAAGGCCGCCTAGCAGCACAGAGACCACTATCCCCACAGCCAGGCCCGCAAGGCCGTAGAGGAGCGGGTTACCTCTCTCAGTGGGCGCGCGCTCGACCAGCTTCACCCGCAGCTTCATGTCCCCTCCACCTCCTCGACCATTGCAGCCGCTATCTTCTCTACATCGAAGGGCCTCTCAGCCTCGTAGACTATGCGTCCCTTGTTCATGACGAGTATGCGGTCGGCCACGTTCAGCAGCTCCTCTAGGTCCTCCGATATCACGAGGACTGCTGCTCCGGCCGAAGCCACGTCAACAAGTATCTTGTCCACCGCCTTGGCCGCTGCATAGTCGAGGCCGCTAGTGGGGTTCATAGCTAGAAGGAGGCGAGGCTTCTTCAAAACCTCGCGGCCCACTATGAACCTCTGCATGTTGCCGCCACTCATCGCCTCCACAGGCGCATCCAGGCCCGGCGTCTTGACCTTCATCGTCTCAACTATCTTCTCCGCGATACGGCGCGCACCACCCCAGTCAACCACTACGCCGCGGTAGGGCCCACGTGGCGACGAGTAGAAGCCCAGCGCCACGTTAAACACGAGGTCCTTGCTGGGGACCAGCGCCCAGCCAAGACGCTGCTCCGGCACCACAGCCATGCCGAGCCGGCCCCTGGCACCCGGCCCCTTCCCGGTGACGTCAATGCCGGCGAAGCGTATAGTGCCACGCGCCACGCGCCTTATACCCACGAGGGCCTCCAGCAGCTCACGTTGACCATTGCCTGCTACCCCGGCTATGCCTACAACCTCGCCCGCTCGTATAGAGAGGTCCACGCCTTTGACGCTCCACTCGCCATGATCGCCCAGGACCCAGAGCCCCTTAACCTCAAGCACAACTCCACCCGCGGCTGCGCGGCTGCGCCGAGGCTCCGAGAGGGGCTGCTTAGCCAGCCTCTCCCCGAACATCATCTCAAGGAGCTTCTCGCGTGAAGCCTCGGAGGCCTCGACTACCCCTACCAGCCTACCTGACCGCATGACCGCTATCCTATCGGCGACGCCGAGTACCTCTCTAAGCCTATGGGTTATGAGGACGACCGAGCGGCCCTCCGAGGCTAGGCGCCTAGAGAGGCGGAGAAGAGCCTCGGCCTCCGGGGGGGAGAGATGCGCGGTGGGCTCATCCAGTAACAGCACACTTGCATCCACGGCCAACGCCTTTACTATCTCTGCGCGCTGCCTCTCACCCATTGAGAGCCCCCAGACCCTCGCGTCTGGGTCAACGAGGAGCCCGTACCTCTCGCTAAGCTCCCTTACACGCTCACGTGCCTCGCCGAGCCCGATCCTTAAGCCGGCCAAGCGGGCTGCGAGCATAACGTTCTCTGCCACAGTAAACGCGTCAACGAGCATAGGGTTCTGCGGCACAAGGGCTATACCGTTCCTCAGAGCGTCACGTGGCAAGCGGAACCTCACAGGCCTACCCTTCACCCGGATAACACCCGAGTCGGGCTCCAAGACGCCTGCCAGGATGCTCACGAACGTCGTCTTGCCGGCACCGTTCTCGCCGAGGAGGCCGAGGACCTCACCAGAGTATATGGCTAGGCTTACGCAGTCATTCGCGACAACGCCTCCCGGGTAAACCTTCGTCACACACTCGGCCTCAACTATTGGAGCCTGCCTCAACCCCTTCCCGACCACCGCCCAGGCAGGCCTAGCATAGGAGGCAGAGGCGCGAGCGGCCAGACAGCGAGAAACGCCCCCTGCAAGACCGCCGGGGGCGAGGAAACAAGCCCCATGCATGGAGGCTGACCCGCGAGACGCTAAAAGCCGGGATGGCTACGGGCTCAGCAAGGCTACTTGCGGTAGCCTAGGGACTCCAGGTACTGGCGGAGTGCCCTGATGTTCCACTCCCACTTGGTCTTCCTTCTCACATCGACGTAGAGCCCCAGGTTCCTTGCCTCGGTGGGCGTGAGGCCGACCTCCTCTAGCTCGGGTATGCTGAAGCCCTTGCCCTCCCTAGTCCCTGGATCGGCACCACCATACTTGAGGAGCCTGGGCTTCTTCACTATCGGCCTAGGCGCTTCCGCCATCACAGCGCACCCGGGGCTATAGGGGGCTGCCAGGCCGTGCTGGGTCTTAAGTCCTTGCCTCTATGTGGACCAGCGGCGACACGAAATCCTCCTTAAGGACGCGTAGGCTCATGCTTGTGACGCTACGTTTAACGTATGGCAGCCGGTTTATGTTCTTTAGGAATGCATCGAGATCACTTACGTTTCTAAACTTTGCTATTACCGCTAGGTCGTAGTCGCCAGTAATGTCGTAGACCATGATAACGTGGGGGTCTTTAGCCACGTATTCTCCTATATCTATTATCTTGCCGCCCTCGACCTGGAGAAGTATAAGCGCCGTAACGCCATAGCCAAGCGCCTCGTAGTCTGGGAGCACGGTGAACCTCTTTATCACACCCTCAGCCACGAGGCGGCGAAGCCTGGCATGCACAGTTGAGGGTGCCAGGCCGAGCTCTCTGGCAAGGTCACGTATGCTTTTCCTTGAGTCCTGCGCAAGGAGGGCTACGAGACGTCTATCGATATCGTCGATGAGATGCTGGGGCGACACCGGGGCTACGCACCTCTCCGCGCCACTGTTCGTATCCAGTGGGAAGTCTAGGGGCTCCTGGTGGTAGGGCGCTCTCTGGCCACTAGAATATCTTTAGGACAAATTGTTCTCCCTGGCACCAGTGGGTAGCCGCAATGCGCCGAGGCCGGCGTAGATTAACGCATTAATACCTGGAGACTGGCTGCCTAGTGTTACCTGCCACGGTGGGGACTCAGCGCGCTTCGCCCCTCTCGTCGCGTGCTGGATAGGGTTAGCCACTGGGAGCGGAGGGTTAGACGCGCCCTTGCCCGGTCTGCGTCGCCTAGTCTTGGATGTGCTGAAGCCTCTCAAGGACCCCTCTATTGTTGATGTAGCTCTTGAGCTCACCAAGGTGCCTGGCGTCGAGGCCGTAAACATAACCGTTAACGAGGTAGATGTTGAGACGCTGAGCCTCACGGTAGTTATAGAGGGCGACAACATAGACTTCAATAGAGTCAAAATTGTGTTCGATGAGGTCGGTGCAGCCATACACAGCATTGACCAGGTTGTTGCAGGGGAGAGGATAGTGGAGATACCCCCGCGGCCGGAGGAGTAACGGCCAGTAGACAGAAGCGTTAGTTAGAGAAGCAGCGGTCCTCGGCTGCGCGTTAAGCCGGAGGTAGAGCGCTGTGGCGGATGAGAAGAAGAACCACATCACTATCGACGATTTCGCTAAGATCGAGCTCCGTGTAGGCCTCGTGGAGCAAGCCGAGCATATACCTGGCACGAGGCTGCTCCGCCTCATAGTGAATCTCGGTGACGAGAAGCGCCAGATACTATCGGGCATAGCAGAGTACTACAAGCCCGAGGACCTCGTGGGGAAGAAGGTCGTTGTGGTCGCCAACCTAAAGCCAAAGAAGATACGGGGATACCTCAGCGAAGGAATGATACTTGCCGCAGGCTGCGAGGAGGGCCAGAGGCCGGTCCTGGTGACCGTCGGCGAAGAGGCCGAGCCTGGCTGGCGCATCTGCTAGCCCAGGGCCTCCAGGGGAGCCGAAACGTTTAGCTATAGTTTTATTCGCTACATAATATCATGGTTTTCTCCTACAAGCCTTCCTGTCGCGAGACGCGGTAACGTATTATGGCGCGCGTGCTGTGCCCAAGCCCACTGGGCGCAGCGTCCCCTTGCCACGCGCATGCCTTGTCGGCTATGGCCGCGTCGGCCGCGTGACGGCAGCGGAGCTTAGGCGTAGAGGCTACCGGGTCGAGGTCTATGACGCGAGTAGGAGCAACGTGGAGCTAGCGCGCAGCGCCGGGTTCGTGGCCCACCTGGCAGACGTCTCTAGCAAGAGGGTTGCGGAGGGGATATCCTCTGCATGCGACGTCGTCGCTACGGCTTTGCCTGGCCTCTCCGCCGAGAAGGTTCTGGCTTCGCTTCTAGAGTCGGGGACAGGCCTTGTTGTCGACGTCTCCTACTTGCCCGACCCATTCGCTCTCCGCGGCCTCGCTGAGAAGCATAGTTCTACGCTTGTTGTTGATGCTGGACTCGCGCCAGGGCTTAGCAACCTGCTTCTCTACTACTCTGTACGGTCATTGCATAAGTCTCTTGAGGCTCTTGTATACGTGGGAGGGCTCTCCGCTGATCCAATGTCTCCGTTGGGCCTAGTGGCTTCTTGGAACGTGGTTGACCTCTTGGAGGAGTATACGCGGCCTGCTAGGGCCCGCGTGAACGGCGAGCTCGTCGAGCTTGATCCCCTCGCTGACGCAACCAGCGTGGAGGTCCCTGGGGCTGGCGGCTTCGATGCACTGCCAACTGACGGGCTGAGGACGTTGTTGTCCACACTAAGTGAGCCGAAGACGATGGTTGAGTACACTCTACGTTACCCTGGCCACGTAGAAGCTATGCGTAACCTGCGCGACTTAGGTCTTCTCGACGATAGGAGCTACGTTGTGGAGGGTTGCGCCACTACGCCCAAGAGACTCTTGGCACGGTTGCTCGAGGAAAGGCTGCCGCGGAGTGGTGACCGCGTAGTTCTTTATACGAGGGCTGTGGGTGTTGAGGGGGACGTTGAGAGCCTCGAATTCTATCTTGACGTGACGCAAGCTGAGCTGGGCCTTGAGGATGTCACCGCATTGGCTTACTTGACGGGGTTCATGCATGCTTGGTTCGTTGACCGAGTGTATCGTGAGTCTCCGGATGCTGGGCTTATTCCCCCGGAGAGCTTCTACGAGGACACCTACACTGTTATCGGGGAGTTAAGGAGTGTTGGTGTCAAGGTTTCTAGGCGTCGATGTAGTGAGGGCTAGATTTCTTGTCTGATAATCCGGCCTGGGAGGGTTTAAGGCGCGGTCTTTGAGTAATTGACTTAGTGGATGCTTTTAGCGGAGTCTTTTTTGTGTAGGCATAGTGTCAGGACTCGGTGGGCGTGATGAGTGGTATTACCTTTGACCCTTTGGGGGATGAATGGGCCCTTCCGCTGCTGAGTTCGTCTACACACCGTTGCAGCATGTCTTTGTACAGTATTGAACGCGCGTAATGTCCCTCTACACGTGTTCAAGATAGGGCACGTTTAAGTAGTAGGGATAATATCTGTTATCACGAGGATATAAATGCGGGGGAGAATAGAATGGTAACCAAGGAGATGCTAATAGATCCCATCACACGCATCGAGGGACACCTAGCACTCCGTGTCATAGTTGACGTGGACAAGCGCACCCCCTTGAAAGAGAGCGTACGCAGCTTCGTGACAATGTTCCGCGGCTTCGAGGTCTTCGACCTAGGCCGCCCACCGGAGGACCTCCCCCATCTGAACAGC
Organism: Pyrodictiaceae archaeon; assembly: GCA_027062725.1. Taxonomy (GTDB): domain Archaea; phylum Thermoproteota; class Thermoprotei_A; order Sulfolobales; family Pyrodictiaceae; genus QNYQ01. The sequence continues at coordinate 21,703 of JAMOSW010000039.1, forward strand.
CGTATCTGCGGCGTCTGCGGCGCAAGCCACGCCAACGCCTCCGTAATAGCCGTCGACATGGCTTACGGTGTATCACCGTACAGGATGGGCGTTGCACTCCGCAACATGGCGTATGCGATGACAGACCACATCTACGACCACACGATAATACTGAACATGCTCGAGGGCCCCGACTACAGCGCCCCAGTAGTAGCGCTCATGACCCCCAGCGTCTATGATCTCGCCAAGAAGACCCGCGCCGAGCACCGCGACATACACGGCTTCACAACAATAGCAGACATAATGACCGCCCTTACACCCATAACGGGCAAGCTGTGGCAGCTAGCCGCCAAGTTCCAGCGCTACGCTCGCGAGGCCGGCGTGCTGATATATGGCCGCCACAGTCACCCCTCGACCCTAATACCTGGCGGCATCGGCACCGACCTCTCCAACGCCGAGTATCTGCTCATGGGCTACGCGTTCAGGCTCACCAAGCTAACCGCGTGGGCCAAGTACATGTATGCTGCATGGCTCGACCTCTTCAACTTCTACGTCGAGAACTTCCACTACGAAGAGAATGGCATCAGCTACCACCCTAGCCCCGAGAAGTCCACTGTGCTTGCAGCAGCAAGCAGCGGCATCTTCGACGACCCCGAGGCCTACGAGGGCGTTGGCGACTACGCGGAGTGGGAAGACTTCTATAAGGCCATGGAAGAGAACGCCAAGAAGCGGATGCTTAAGCCAGGCGTAGTGTACAAGGGCCAGCTTATACACGATAGCTACGCCAAGTACCAGGCCAGCATAGTGGAGTATGTTGACCGCGCATTCTACAAGGACTGGGCGGATAAAGTCAAGGACCTGCCCTGGTACACCGAGCTCGAGAACATGGGCTTCAAGGACCCGCTCGGTAACCCGCTTGCCGGCGGCCGCCAGGACATGGTCGCCTACCACCCCTGGCTGAAAGTGACGATACCGGACCCGCAGCAGCGTGACTGGGACAAGAAGTACACCTGGGTAACGCACGTCAGGATGGTCATAGAGAACAAGCTGATACCCTTCGAGGTAGGCCCCTACGCGAGGCTCCTAGTCGCCTCCAAGCAGCCCGCAAGTGACTACATGGGCCTCTACAAGAGCGACGGCAACGGCACCCTCAAGGTAACCCTGCCCAGAGCCTGCACCGACGAACTCCCCGGCAGCGTCTGCGAGGAGATGAGCTTCGAGTTCAAGGTCCCCGAGTATAGCAGCACCCTATACAGGCTGTGGACACGTGCCTTCAACATGCTCATAGACGTAGCCGCTGCCTGGAACAACCTAACCAAGGCCCTCGAGTACGCTAAGACCGGCAACGTCAAGACTAGCAGGGCGTGGAAGCAGCCCGCTAGAATAACCTTCGGCGTCGGCTTCACCGAGGCACCGCGCGGCACCGTGAGGCACTGGGTAGTGCAGAAGTCAGGCAGGACGCTGAACATACAGATACACGCACCCACTACCGGCAACGTAAGCCCACAAGACAACCGCGATGGTTACATGAAGTACAGTCCGTTCGAACAGTCAGCCATAAACACTAAGGTAACCGAGGAGACTAAGCCAGAGGACTGGACAGGGCTTGACTTCGTCCGCGCGATAAGGAGCTTCGACCCCTGTCTAGCATGTGCCGCCCACATACAGTTCGCTAAAGAGGGCCGCATACTGAAGAGCGTCAAGAAGGTCATAACAACCGCCCACTACAGCTAGCCCAGCCCCGAAGGAGGGATATGCCTTTTTAGTCCCGAAAGGGGGCCCAAAAGCCCCTTCACACGTCTCGCGTCTTACCCCTTCTCCCGAGATAGCTCATTGTAGCATAGTAGCCCCTTGGGTTCAATGTTTGCAGCGGAGGACTGGGCGTGTTGAGCGAGAATGCAGCAGAGTACGCATATAGGGCTATCATTGAGGCCATACGGTGGGGTTTCCCTGTCTACGTTAAACGGCTTGTGCGTGGTGCCTTCCTGTTTCGCCGAGACAATGGCGGGAAAGGGGTTGTGTTTTCTAGCTGGGTCCCCGGCGAGGAGCCCAGCTACCGCTACGCCGCGCTGGGCATTGAGCCAGTGACTGTCTGGAAGAACAAGGTTGCAAAAGTCTCTGTGGAAGGGGCGCTTCTTGAGACTTACCCCTTCAACGTCGCCAGGACTGCAGGCCAGTACGTAACACTGTTCTCAACCTTTGAGGCGGACGTGTGGTACCGTAGGCTTCTTGCAGCATGGCGTGGTGAGTATAGGCTCGCAGAGAGCTACCCCACTATCGTGGCCGAGGCTGTCTCCAGGAAGGGTTGTGACAAGGTGCTCTTCTTCCCAGAGCTTTCTGACTACGCTCTTCTACGTGGAGAGGCCGTGGTGGCCTGGTTTAACATGTTTGCGGGGAGACTGGATGATGTAGAGCACTACGTGAAGGCTGCGGGGCTCCTCAGCTAGTCGGGTACGAAGACTGGCTGAACCATGGCTACACCGCGTATACGTGAAAGTTGCTTGTACAAGTCTTTAAGCTCAGCCGCCTCACCTTCAACATGCAGGTATATTAGTGCCGGTTTTTGAGGCTCGGATGACTTCTCCACGTATATCCGCTTCACTATGCTCTTCTCGAACACTGGGCCGAGCTGGCTATAGACGCGGGGTAGGCTGACAACGGCAACGACTATTACGCCACGCAGTCGACCATGGTGGCTCCACCAGCTATTGAACGCTATGAACAGCTCTACCGCGTCCCTGATAGCCCTAGATATGCTGGTGTAACCCATGTTCGAGGCTAGGGTCTGTAGCTTCGCGTAGAGCTCCTCTGGGAGAGACACGCCGGTCTTGACGACCATCACTATCTGCCCAAGAGGTGTCCCTACACAAGGCCCACCAGGACGAATAAAGAGGTAGGATACCTGCACTGGGCCAGGGGCGGGCCCCGGGGCTTAGCTGCTACTGTCCTTATCGTCGACTTCTATGTCAATGCTGTGTATTATAACGCCTTTTCCCTGGACTATTTCCACGTTGTTCGAGCCACAACGGGGACAGACGAGGTAGGATACTATCACGTCCGGGTTTATGTGGACAAGGGTTGAGAGCTGCGGGTCGTCCGATATCTTCTTGATGTCGTCGTCGCTGGGCTCCCATTCGTAGCCGCAGCTTAGGCACCGGAAGCGGGGCTTAACCATCTCTATCTCTATCTCTGCGTCTTGCGCGGGTGTGTCACGTGCAACTACGCGTAGCGCGAAACGTAGAGCTTCTGGATCAACGAGACTGAGCATGCCCACCTGCAGTCTTATCTTAGTGACACGCTTCGCACCGGGGGTCTCCTTGAAGGCATCCTCTACGGCGGCGAGTATGCTTAGGGCGATGCTTGTCTCGTGCAATGCTCCGCCTCCTCCCGGGCGCTACTTCCTCGTCGCGTGCCGCTCTATTATCGTCTTTAGGTAGCTGTAGAGTTCCTCTATGCCCTGCCCCGTCTTCGCACTCACGAGGAATATGGGTGCCCACGGGTTGAGCTTCTTCGCGTCGCTTATCATCTTCTCAAGGTTTATGCCGATATAGTCTGCTAGGTCTACCTTGTTTATTACTATTATGTCGCTGACCCGTGTGCTGAGAGGGTGTTTTATGAACTTGTCCTCGCCCTCTGCGACATCGGCGACCATTATCCTGGCATGTGCACCTAGGGGAAAGTTGAAGGGGCATATTATATTGCCGACATTCTCTATTATCATTACCTTGATGGTTTTAAGGGCCTCGGCGCCGCCGAGGGCCTTTATAGCGGCCTCTATGTGTGGCACCTCGAGGTGGCAGGTGCCGCCTGTGTTTATCTGTACATGCTTTATGCCATACTTCGCTATACGTTCGGTATCGAGCGTTGTAGCCACGTCACCACCTATGTAGGCTATTTCGTCCACCTGGTAGTCCTTCAACATTCGCTCCACTATGCGTTCTATTAGCGTAGTCTTCCCACTGCCGGGGCCACCGAGGAACTCGAGGACCGTTACACCGGCTTCGTCGTAGAGACGGCGCAGCGCCTCGGCCTTCCTCCGGTTTTCCTCAATAACGTCCTTTCCTATGAAGCGGACTACCTTCTCAACCATAACCTAGTGCACCCCTGACCTTAAACCGGTGTACCTGCCCGGCGTGTCCCTAGAACAGGAGAAGGCCTTATCCCTGCCGCCGCGGCTACAGACCCGTCCGGGGCAATGACGAGGGATTATCGGGCCGTAGACGGTGCGGAGAGTACCCTTGGGCAGAGCCCCGGCCAGGTACCAATCCTTGAGCTCCGCGACGTGCACAAGGTCTACAAGGTGGGCGAGGTTAAGGTCCACGCACTGCGCGGACTCTCCGTAAGGATAATGCCCGGCGACTTCGTGGCTGTAATGGGGCCTAGTGGTAGCGGGAAATCAACCTTCCTTAACATTGCGGGCCTCCTTGACGTACCTACGCGTGGCAAGGTGTTCCTCCTTGGCAGAGACGTCTCTCGCCTCAACGAAGTGGCCCGCGCTAGGATACGCAATCGGGTCATAGGCTTCGTTTTCCAACAGTTCAATCTCATCCCAAGGCTCACGATATACGAGAACATCGAGATGCCCCTTATTCCGCGCGGCCTGCCACGTAGAGAGAGGAAGAAGCTCGTCCTCAAGGCGCTAAGGGAAGCCGAAGGAGACACATCATGGCTCCCGAAGAAGCCGCTGCAGCTCAGCGGTGGCCAGCAGCAGAGGGTGGCGATAGCGAGAGCCATAGTTGGACGGCCACGGCTCATACTCGCCGACGAGCCCACCGGCGCCCTTGATAGGGCCACAGCAGCCCGAATAGCAGCACTCTTTATCAGACTTAACCGGGAAGAGAAACTCACAATCGTCGTCGTCACGCATGACCCTGAGCTGGCGCACTGCGCCCGCAAGATACTAATGATACGTGACGGCCGCATAGTCGGCGCTGAGGCCCCGCAGCCCCAGCGCTGCATAGCGTATAGTAGACGCTAGCGCGGAGAGGACCGAGATGAGCGAGTGATGGGGAGGAGCCACGCCTTGGCACGTGTTTGGCGGCTCACACTGCTCTTTACCTTAGCAGCTGCGGCCGTGCTGTTCTATATTCAGCCTCAGCCGCTGCACGCAGACGCCGACGTCGGCAGAGGCCTGGTTCTGCTGTGGCTTAATGTGAGCGACCGCTGCGGCGACACGCTACAGGTAGGCGAGGAGGGTGTTGTGCGTCTACTCCTCCTCTATCAGCCTCACCAGCAAGTAGCCGAGTATGTCTCGCTACGTGTCCTCCTTGTCTCACCCGACGGTGCGAGCAGTGAGGTGTGGCGCACCGTTTGGGGGCCCCTGGTCCTGCCGGGGGAGTCGAAGCTCCTAGCGTTCAACCTTACAATGCCACCTAGCGCCAGCCCGGGTAACTACAAGCTCCTAATCCGCTACAACATCGTCTATCTAGACGGCGACATCTACTCGTCAAACATTACAGCCGTCTTCCCCGTAGAGGGGTGTCCCTCCCGTGGGCTGCGGCTGTCTGCCCACCTAGAGCCCTACAGTTACCCTGGAACCCTAGGCGCGAGGCTTATAGTGAGGATATCTAATCCCGGCAATGAGAGCTTGGCAAACATTACTTTCCGTCTCAGTTTCCCTGAGGGCTGGAGGCCGAGAAGCTACACCGGTAACATTGCCCGACTGGAGCCCAACACTACAGCCAGCTTCACCGTAGACAACATCTATATCCCGGTCTGGCTCCAGCCCGGGACAGTGAGCCTCCCACTGAACATAAGCTACAGCTGCAGCCTCTGCGACCGCAACGTGACGATATCGAAGGTTATCGATCTCAACGTGACTATTGAGAGGGCGCCACCGCTACACCTCGCACTCCTACACTACGGCTGGGCGGACGGCTATGCCTATACCGGCGAGTCGAACACCCTCTTCGCGGTCACCCTTCAGCTTCTCGAGCCGGTTCGAGTTACCGGCGTGAACTACAGCCTAGTCCTTCCCCCAGGATTCTGTGCAGAGCCAGGCTCTCCCCTGAGAGGCTTCATGGAGACGGTGCTCGGCTACGGTAGCTCGCTAAGGCTGGAGTTCCGTCTACAGACGCCAGAGGCGCCTGGCTGCTACGATGCAAGCCTCGTACTGAGGGCACGCATCGAGGACAACGGCACTACTGTCTGGCGCCCAGCGTTCATACCTCTAACCTTATGTGTCATGCGTCCGTCCACGGACGTGACCGTAACCCAGGCCTACTGGGAGACTTGGGTCGCCGGCCCCAGGGGCTATGACCTCTCTGCCCGCCTGCGGCTACTCTATACGGGTAATGACACGCTTGAGAGACTTGTCGCTAATGCTACCGCACTACCGCCTGCCGGAATACGGGGCGGCACCACAGCCCCCACCATAACAGCTGTGCCCGCCTCAAGAGACGGCATTGTCGAGTTATCGGTGCCTGGCGTCGTTGTCCCACCGGGCACCGACCACGTGGTACTATCCCTTAGGGGCTACGCGGTGCTAGCCACGCCCTCGGGCGGCGTCTACCGGGCACCGCTAGGTCTACGCGTAGTCCTCCCCGTGCCCCAGGAGGAGCCACTCCAACTGCTCTGGGCTAACTACACGACGCCCCACATCGTCCGGGGCGCTGGCCGCATAGAGCTGCAGGTTAGGCTGGCAAACAATGGCTCAGTGCCGCTCCAGATACTCTGGCTAGAGCCCGAGGGACTGCCCACAGGCGTGAGCTTCATGGGCGCTAGTGGCGGCTGCCTAGCCACCACGCTGCCTAGCGGCTCCGCATGCACCGCCACGATTTCGCTGAACGTCTCGGAAGCCGCGCCCCTGGGCAGGTACGGGTTTATGCTCCGAGTAGCCTACAGCTATCGAACCACGAGCAGCCTCATAGAGGCGGAGTCCGTCTTCCCACTCAATATCACCATAGAGGATCCTGTGAGGTATGCGCCTAGGTTCATCCTCGTCACGGCCTACTGGGCAAGCGCCACCGGCGAGCCCATACCCGTCCTTCCAGGTGACCGTGGCGCCAGGCTCGTTGTGACCGTGCTCAATAACGGCACAGTTGCGGCTACTAACCTCGTCGCCAGCCTTGAAGGCTGGAACTCCACGAGCACCGTATGCGCCGCAGTGCCGCCGGGAGGAAGCTGCAGCGCAGTGCTTTATGCAACGCCCAGGCCGGACATTGAGCCTAGCCTTGTGCTGCGCTACACTGCAGAGCCCTATGGTTCACGAATCCATCTCTCACAGCGGATACCCCTACATCTCCCCCTTGCAGACCCCGCCAAGGCCTTGATAGTTGATGGTGTCGAGTGGCTCTCTCCACCCGAGCCGGGGTCGCGGACAGCGAAGCTCGGGGTAGCGCTGAAGCCCGACCCAAGTCTTGTCGAGTCAATAGTGTCTGTGAGGCTTGTGCTCCCGGAGGGCCTCTCATCGCCCCAGACCGGGCACATAGCATATATGAAGAAGTATACGCTGCCTAGTGCCGGCCTCGCCGCAGTACTCGAGCAGCTCGGGGGACGTCAAGCAGCTAGACTTGCCACACTACTCCAAGGCTCCACACCCGACGTGACAGGGGGCAACAGCCTCTACGTTGCCGACATAGCTGTAGACAGTACTGCCCTGGAGGCCCCAGCTGTAGCGCTGCTCGTGGTGAAGTGGCGCAGCGCGGCCGGCACGTTGCACGAGACGAAGTACAGGCTTGTGTTGCCGCCGCCAGAGTCAGCATCAATGCTGGTCGTTGAGAGTGGCCCACGAGCTCCTATGAAGGGAGGCGTCGCTAACCTTACGCTGAGCGTAACTAATGCAGGGAATGGCCCCGCGTACAATGTGTATCTTATTTTGGCGTCCTTGAGCCAGACAGGGTTCCCCGCTAAGCCGGTCATAGCTCTAGGCAAGATAGAGCCGGGCGAGACAAGGAAGATAACTGTGCCTATCGTGTTCAACCCGGCATCCTTCACGGGCACCAAGACCTACACGTTCGCTGGCCTCGCTGCGCTTGTCTACGACGACACATTAGGCTTCAAACGCTTCATAAATGCGACAGTCTCCGCAGTGCTAGAGCCGGTCATAAGGATAGTTGTGGAGAAGCTGAGGGTCGCCGAGGGGCAGGGAGGCTACTACCTAACCGGAGTCGTGGCAAACATGGGGCTGGAGGTTGCCTCGTCGGTAACCGTTACGGCATACTGCGGCCAGAAGGTCGCCAAAGAGTTCCTTGGCAACCTGGACCCGGGTACTGAGACACCCTTCAAGCTAAGCCTCGGGGAACGCGGCGTTAGCTGCAGTACAGTACTAGTCATAGTCGAGTACCTAGACGAGTATGGCTACCGGTATCGAGTCAATGCATCCGTGCCAGCCGAGCCTGTGAAGCCCGCGGAGACGCCGACAGCGGCTACTACAGCTACGCTCTCGCAGAGCAGGCAGGGAGGAGAAGGAGGAGTCTCTAGCGTTCTGTTTACGGGGCGCCTGCTTGCCGCCCTCGGCGGGGGCTTCGTCGCCGGGTTGGCGGTGGCTGCTCTACGCCGCAGAAGGAGCGTGGAGGAGGAGCTGCTGCAGCTCGAGGAGGGCGGTGGGACTTGACGGCGTCACTCATACGCATACTACCTGACCTAGCCAGATATGCCGCTAAGGCGCTTACGGAGAAGAAGCTGAGAAGCTTGTTGACGATTGTAGGCATCGCTATTGGGCCGATGGCTTTGACCGCTATACTTGGCGTCGTGCAGGGCTACTCCAACTACGTCATTAACCAGCTGGAGGGTCTTGGCCAGAACCTCATAATCCTCGTTCCTAGCGCTAACTATGACATGAGCAGCAGCGACATAGCCTTCCTCAGGGACCTACCTGGGGTCAAGGAGGTTACGCCTTTCTACAGCCTACGCGCAAAAGCCAAGCAAGGCGTCAGAGACATAGACATTGCGATATACGCTGTTGACCTTGACGTCTTCTTCCATGCCCTTGGAAAGTTACGTCTAGAGGAGGGTAGCCTGCCGCCGCCCGGCGACACGGCCTCGGCAGTGATAGGCCACTACATAGCCTTTGACGAGACCGGCACAAGGTACTACCGAGTAGGCGATGTGCTAACGTTGACATACTATAGCTTCAAGCGGGGAAGACTTATCCAGCATAGCATCAGCGTTATAGTCGCAGGGGTACTGGCAGAGTTCGGCAACGCGTTCTTTGTAAATCCGGATGTAACCGTCTTCCTACCGCTCGATGCAGGCCCAAAACTACTGGGCATGAAGAAATGGAGCGGTATCATTGTCGTTGCGGATAGCCCGGCCTACGTCGAGAACCTAACAAAGTTCCTGAGGGAGGTTTACGGGGAGAGAGCCAACGTCATATCACTTATAGAGATATCAAAGGTTGTAGCCTCCATAACGGCCGCTATGAGGTTCATCACCATAGCCGCGGGTAGTGCTGCGTTCGCGGTGGCGGCCACGGGCATCGCAGCTACAATGATAACATCAGTTATGGAGCGGACACGAGAGATAGGCGTACTTAAAGCGATTGGTTTCACTGACGCAGAGATAGTGACCTCGATAATACTCGAGGCCATCCTCATGAGTCTGCTTGGTTCGGCTTTCGGCATCGCAGCGGGCGTGGCGGCAGCATACGCCCTCTCAACTAGAGGCATGGTCCTGCAAGGCATGCAAGTGGTCATACGCGCCCCGCCAGAGATAACACTGCCGATGATAGTAAAGACCATAGCATTGACTATTGTCATCGGCGTGCTTGGCAGCCTGCTGCCAGCCCACCGGGCTGCGAGGATACCGCCCGCCGAGGCTCTCCGCTACGAGTAACGCACCCCAGAGGGATAGGGCTAGGTTAATGCACTACTACGCTTACAAGCCGGGGCATGAGGTGTTGCGGAGGCTTGAGCCGCGAGTACCGTGGGAGAAGGGTAGTGGTCTGGCCAGCCTATATTGACGCCACACTATCCCGGGGCGAGGGCAGGAAGGTGCCCATACGGGATGCGGTGAGGAAGCCACGGGTCGACGAGATAGTCGAAGCCGCTAAGAGGCTTGGCCTTAACCCGGAAGTCGAGGACGCTAAACACCCGAGGCGCTGGTGGGAGCAGAGACAGCGCGTCATTGTAGACAAACTGGGCTCAAAGCTCGAAACGTTAAGAGCGGTAGCCGCAGAGGTTAGGCGGATACGAGAGGAGAGGAAAAGGCTACACCGCTAGGACACCTACACGCTCAAGAACGTTATTAACAGGGGGAAGCCTGGATAGCGGTGCTGCCTCAAACCGTGTCGCCAACCAGCGACTCTAAGAGGAGCCAGAGATTCCACAGGAGTCCCCAGGCAGCGCCTGTTTGCTTGCTACGTGGGGTGTGCAGACTTGGCTCTTGACGTGCCCGCGTTCGTTGGAGGGCTTGCGGTCACCTTCCTGGTTAACGTTGTTGCCGGCTACTGGAGGGCCTACGCTAAACGTACTAGAAGCCGGGTTGAGTGGGTACTGGCTGTCCATGCACCTGTGCCGCTTGTAGTGCTACTGCGACGCCTTGCAGGCGTCGGGTTTAGCACTACCTCTTTGCCCGCCCTAGCCGCCTTCGTTGCCGCCTACTTTCTGGGTCAACGCATCGGCGGCATGATACACGGTATTGCCGCTAGGAGGATTGGGGCACCCAGCAGGTTCTTGCTGAGGGACCTAGCCTACATTATGCGCCAGCCAGGTGCAAGGTAGGCTACTCTGCCAGCAGCGATTGTAGCCACGGTTTCGGAGCAGAGTCTCTCCATGAAGTAGGGTGTGTGTCTCGCCTTTGAGTACTTGTTTCCGGCAAAGCGTCTGCCCACATTAAACTTCATGACAGTTATTGATGCGGGGCAGCCTGGACCTAGGCAACGACGCGTTCCAAGTATCTCTGCGGGACCTAGGGATGTTAGACGTAGGTACTCCTCTATTGAGAGGGCGTTTGCTGATACAAGGCAGGAGAGTATGTGGGGCCAGGCTTCCAGCCAGGCTATGCCCGGCGGACAGAGCAGTGGATCCATGCGTTTCTCCTCGGCAGTGTGTGGGGCGTGGTCACTTGCCACAGCGTCTATACGGCCCTCTATGAGATGCTTGAGGAGCAGAGCTTGCTCGGGAGGCTCGCGGAGCGGGGGATTGACCTTCCAGAGGCAGCCGCCGCGTGGCGGAGCCGTGTAGAATAGATGGTGCGGTGTCACGTCAACAGAGGCACCTATCTTCTTGGCTACATGTATCGTCGAGGCGCATGAGGCATGGGTTACGTGGAGCCGGGCGCCGTCTAGATGGCTGGCTAGTAGCTCGGCGGCCGCTTGCTCCCAGTGGCATCCACGTACAGCTCCACGTACAGAAAGGTTCTCGTGCTCTGTTCTCTCGGCCTCGGGCAGCTCTGGGTGCAGAACGATAAGCATGTCCTGTAGACCAAGTAGGCGTTTGATGCTTCTCCATCTGGTAGCAATGTCCGAGGGATATATCTTAAACCCTGCCACTGATGGCATTGAAGCTAGCTTATCTACGTCTTCCGGGCGCGGCGGTACTGCCGCGTAGACGCGGTACTCTACACGGCTATACGTGGATAGGCGTCTGAGTTTCTCGCTGAGCGCCTCAATAGTGTCTAGCCTCGGCACCGTGTTGGGCATGTCGGCGACAAGGGTTATGCCTCCTCTAGCCGCAGCAGCTGTGCCGCTCTCCTCGTCCTCTTTGTAGCTTAGACTGAGGCCCCTTAGATGTACATGTATGTCGATTAGGCCGGGCAGAATGTAGACGTTATCAAGGCCTCGTAGGTCGAGGAGGGGGCGGCCGGCGGGGGGCTCCTCACGTACCTCCTCTACAATTCCGTCCCCTAGCGCTAGACACGCCTCCTCACCCCTCATGCCGACCGTGGGGTCGAGGAGGCGCCCACAGACTACTAGCCGCAGCGCTCTGCGAGCCAGCAATCCAGGTCACCCTTTGCCAGGTAGAGGCCATCCCTGCATAGCAGCTTCCCACCGCAGCCGAGGCTGCACCTGCCGCAGAAGCCGAGCCCGCACCTCACAAGAGCCTCCGGCGCAATATACAGGGGAAGGCCGTACTCGTCAGCGAGGCGGGCCGCGCCACAGAGCAGAGGAGTAGGACCAGCAGCCGTCAACGCAGCGACATGGCGCTCTTGGAGCAACTTCTCGGCCAATGCAAGCACTGTACCTTGGAAGCCCTTACTTCCATCCTCTGTAGCGTAGTAGAGCTGTACACCTGCTTCCGCGAGACCTAGTCTACCTATGGGGACAAGATCTGCGCCACTGCGTGCGCCATAAGCTAGTAGTGCAGGCTTCGCTACACGCAGTATTGAAAGGGCCGCGGCCACGCCAGTACCACCAGCCACGTGGAGCCAAGGCCCCTTTTCGGCAGCATACCGCCAGCCGGCCCCTAGAGGGCCTATCGCGCCAGCGTGTCTCGGCGGGTCGTTGACGAGCCTGGCTGTAGTCTCGCCGACGGCCTTGACTATGTACACTAGGCTTGCGCCGCGCTGCACCGGCGTCATGGGTATTGCCTCGTAGCCGGGCACCCACAGCAGGCTGAAGGTGCCTGGGGGATAGTTGACGCTGCTTAGAGCCCGGTACTCTAGGACCGCGTGGCTGCCCTGCCGCCATAGCAGGTTCTCTAGGCGTAGGCTGACGTAGCGTGCCCCCCGTTCGGGGGCGTAAAGGGGCCCCTGCCTGGCCGCCGGCTGCGTCACGCTGAGCCACCGAGCTGCCGCACTATGTCGTCCTCTTCGATTAGAGTGCCGCAGTAGACACACTGATAGAGTACAGGCCTGCGGCTTACCAGCTTGAAGCGCGGCTTTATCGGCTCCCTAGGCTGCCTCGTTATGCATGTAGGATTCGCGCAGCTCAGTATGTTAGAAAGGTCCTCGGGCAGGCGGACCTTCATCTTTTCAACAACACGATAATCCTTGACTATGTTGACTGTCGCCGTTGGCGCGATGAGAGCTATCTTGTCGAGCTGCTCTTTGTCCAGGTAGAGGCCCTCTATCTTGACTATGTCCTTCTTCCCAAGCTTCTTACTCTCAACGTTCATCACTATAGCCAGCTTGTAGCCCTCCGAGCCGGTTATGCCGAGTATGCGCAGCACGGTCAGAGCACGCCCCGCCGGTATATGGTCTATGACTGTGCCGTCGCGAATCCTCCTAACCAGCAACTGCTCGTCGCTCAAGGCCATGTATCACCACGCACCCAGTATCTTAGCGAGAAGGGCTGCACGCACCGGGACCCCGAGCCTGGCTTGGAGAAAATAGGCCTGGTAGGGCGAGCCGTCAACACGGTAATCAATCTCGTCGACTCGGGGAAGCGGGTGGAGCACCTTCAGCTCCGGCTTAGCGTGCCTCTGGAGTAGATCCAGCGTGACACGGTAACTGCCTCTGACCTTCTCGTAGTCGCGTAGGTCAGGGAACCGCTCCCTCTGGATCCTCGTGACGTAGAGCACGTCTAGCTCTGGGAGCACCTCCTCTAGGCTCTCTGTCTCCTGGAAGGGCAAGCCTTGTTGACGAAGAGCCATGTACACCTCTTCGCGCGGCCTCAGCAGAGGCGGCGAGATGAGGTACACCATTTTTGGCTTAAACCTAGTGAGAGCCAAGAGGAAGCTTGTCGCAGCCCTGCCGTAGCGTAGGTCGCCGAGAACGCCGTAGACTAGGCCGTCTACTGTGCCATATAGCCGGTTGACTGTATAGAGGTCCAGCATTGCTTGAGTCGGGTGATGCTGACGCCCATCGCCAGCGTTTATGACAGGCTTCTCTGCTATCTCAGCCGCGTAGAGAGCTGCACCCTCGTACCGGTGCCGAATCACTATTAGATCGCTGTAGCCGTCTAGCATGCGCACGGTATCGGCTAGGTTCTCACCCTTAGCTATGCTTGTTGCCTCAGCCGCTGTGAAGCCTATAGTCTCTGCTCCTAGCCTCTTCGCTGCCGCCTCAAAGCTGAGCCTCGTCCTCGTTGATGGCTCGAAGAAGGCTAGGGAGACTATCTTGCCTTCCAGTAACCTCCTTGCCCGCCCACTCTCTAGCACACCTTCGAGACCAGATGCTGCCTCGAAAAGGTCGAGGAGCTCGTCCCGGGTGAAGTCGAGGATACTTACTACGTCGCGGCCGAGCCACCGCGCCAAAACCTGGTACCCGGAGGGACAGTTTGCCCGTGGCCCGGTACACGGCTTTATCTATCCACCGCGCCGGCAAGCTCCTCCAGAGCCTTCTCCACTGCCTCACGGTCCAGGAGGTTCTGTCTGGCAGCCTCCTGCAGCAACGCCTTGAGAGTAGTGAGGCTGCAGAAACGTAGCCCCTGTTCCCGGAGCCTAGCTGCTGCGCCTTGGCCGCGGTCAACTATCGCGACGAGTGCCTCGACGCTGTAACCCTCCCGGGCTGCGGACTCGGCAGCTGCTAGAAGACTCCCACCGGTCGTAGCCACATCATCAACAAGTACTATCTTCTTCGCATTGCCGCAGCCTTCTACGCTTCTTCCGCGTCCATATGTCTTAGGCTTTGTCCTTACGTAGCCCGTTGGCGTGTGGAGCAAGCTGGCCGTCAGGGCTGCCCAGGCTATGCCCCCCGTCGTCACTCCCGCAATACAGAGGTCGCTAACTGCGCCGAGGCAGTCCAGTATCTTGGCTGCCAGCATCGAAGCTACTAGGCTGTAGCCTCTAGGCGTTGAGAGAATAGCACGCATGTCTATGTATATATGACTCTTGGCGCCGCTGCTGAGGACGAAGTCTCCCAGCAACAGCGCGCGTGACTCAACGAGTATCGGTGCTAGGAGCCGTGCAGGGTCTAGTGCCTCTCCCTCCGGCACTGCCTCAACACCTCCATCTGCGTAGCGCCTATCTCCTCAAGACTTCCTAGAGGGTTCTCCGAACTCGTTATAGCACGTCCAACTATCTCATAGTCGGCGCCATGACACAACGCGGTTCCAGGCTTAGCGCCCTGCGCCCCAACACCGGGGGAAAGTATGACCGTGTTGGGGTGCTTCCTGCGGAGCCTCTCTACTAGGCTGGGTCTCGTTGCTGGAGCCACGAGCCCCCAAGGCTGCACCCTCTCTATGACGAAGTCTATGAGGTCAAGTGCTTTATCGTAGACCTCTTCGGCGCCTGAATGGCTCATAGTCGCTACTAGTATTAGTTTACGGCCTCTGGCGTCGAGATACTCTTTTAGCTCATCGAGGGCGCCCCGTGCACCCACAAAACTGTGAGCTATGACAGCGTCAACGTCATCTATTATTGTTTCAACAGTGGCCTTCATTACCGCGCCTATGTCGGCCAGCTTGAGGTCTGCTATCCAGGCAGCGCTCGGGCAGAGGCTGCGCAGCCTCCCAGCTACCTTAGGCCCGTGCCTTAGTAATAGGGGGAGCCCGAGCTTGAAGCCGTACACCTTCTCACAAAGCACATCAACTAGTCTGTAGGCAGTACGTACCGTTTCCACAGCATCAAGTGCTACCACTATCCGGTACGTGGAGCTGCCCGGCACCGTCCCGCCCTAGGGCCTGGCCCTTCGGAGGGATTAGCGATTAATAGCACTGGCTGGCCTCCGCCGAGCCTGGACCTAGCCGCTTCAACACAGTGGGTTGCCACATCCAAAGTTGTGTCTGCGTGGGTGGGAGTATTTGTGTCTCTAGACGTGGGCGGCGGAACCTCCACGCCTACCTCTAGGATGGAGATGCTTGAGCAGCTGGCAAGGCTGTTCTCGCTGGTGGGGAACACAAGGCTACATTGTGCCGATCTAGGGAGCCTCGAGCTCTGCGTCAAGCTCGAGTTTGCAAACCCCACGGGCAGCCACAAGGACCGAATAGCACTCTACATGCTGAAAGGTGCTATAGAGGAGGGGCTGGTATCCCCGGGCGACTGTGTTGCCGAGATAAGCAGTGGCAATACAGCAGCTGCCGTCGCGTGGGCAGCGTCGTTTCTCGGCCTACGTCCACTACTGTTTGTCGAGAGGCGTGCATCAAGGATAAAGAAGAGCCTCATTGTGAGCCTTGGCGGCGAGATAATCGAGATCGGGGATGAGGGGCTGACGCGTGACTGGGCTAGGGAAGAGGCGGAGAGGCGTGGCTGTATCCTCCTAGACCAGATGGATAATGACTACAATATGCTGGCCCACTACGAGACTACTGGGCTCGAGCTTGTCCGCCAATCCGGTGGGCGACTAGACGCCTTCGTCATGGGCGTAGGGACTGGCGGCACAATTACTGGCGTCGGTAGACGCCTCAAGGAGATGATTGGCAGCACGCTTGTTGCCGCCGTCACTCCGAGGGGGTCGCCGCTTGCTGGCGGTGAGGGGCTGGATGAGATAGAGGGGCTTATGTCGCGCTCAATACCAGGCCTGCTAAAGAGGCACGGCTCCGGTGTTGTCGATATAGTTGTTGATATTGGGCTTGAGGAGGCGCTTTGGGGTGTGAGGCAGCTGCTTCAACGCGTAGGGGTTGCCGCCGGTCCTTCAAGCGGCGCTGCCTACGTTGCAGCCTTGAGACTGGTGGATGAGGGGCGGCTGGAGAGGGGGAGCCGGGTGGCTATTCTTGCAGCCGACAGCCTAGCCCGCTACCCGTGGGTCATGGAGAGGCTTGCCTCCACGCAGCGGGGCAGCGGGTAGCTGGGGCGAGCTTTTTCAACCCCAGGTAGGCGTCGTCTGCTCCATGGGCCTAGTATGGCGAAGTACGTTTTCATAACGGGCGGTGTCCTCAGCAGTGTAGGTAAGGGAATAACAACAGCCTCCCTTGGTCTCCTCCTGAAGGCTCGCGGCTACCATGTGACTGCGATAAAGATTGATCCCTACATAAACGTTGATGCAGGAACGATGAATCCATACATGCACGGCGAGGTATACGTCACTGAGGATGGTGGCGAGACTGATCTCGACTTAGGCCACTACGAGCGTTTCCTTGACACGTTTCTCTCGAAGAAGAACAATATAACAACGGGGCAGGTGTATCTTACTGTCATCCAGCGAGAGAGGCGTGGAGAGTACCTCGGCCAGACGGTGCAGGTTATTCCCCACATAACCGATGAGATTAAGCGTCGTATACGCGAAGTAGCGCAAGAGACGTCGGCCGACATCGTTCTGGTTGAGATAGGTGGCACCGTGGGCGACATAGAGGGGCTCCCGTTTCTCGAAGCAATACGCCAGATGAGGATGGAGGAGGGCTTCGCTAACACTCTCTTCGTGCACGTAGCGCTCGTGCCTATATTGTCAACAACGGGCGAGCAGAAGACCAAGCCCGTCCAGCATAGTGTGCAAGAGCTGCGCAGAATAGGCATACAGCCTGACATCATAATAGCGCGGAGCATGAAGCCGCTAGAGGAGGAAGCACGAAGGAAGATAGCGCTCTACGCTAACCTCCCCCCGGAGGCCGTATTCAGCAACCCCGACGTCGAGTACATCTATGAGGTTCCGCTAGTTCTCGAGGAGCAGGGACTAGCCGACTATGTGGCACGCAGACTAGGCCTAGAGCAGCGTAGGCCAGATCTGAGCTCCTGGCGCGACTTTGTCGTAAAGATAAAGGCTGCGAGCAAGCCAATAAAGATAGCAATGGTAGGCAAATACACTAAGCTCAAAGACAGCTACCTTAGCATAATTGAGGCTCTGCGCCACGCCTCGGCCCACCTAGGGCTCAGGCCGGTACTCAACTGGTACGAGTCTACAGCAATAGAGCAAGGCAAGCTATCACCTCGCACGCCTGTCGAGGATAATGATGCTGTCATCGTTCTCCCAGGTTTTGGGGCACGCGGCGCCGAAGGCAAGATAAGCGTCATAAAGGAGGTTATAGAGTCTGGCAAGCCGTTCCTAGGCATATGTTTCGGCATGCAGCTAGCTGTGGTAGCGATAGCCAGACACCTCGCCGGGCTAGAGGGTGCCCACAGCACTGAAATTGATCCCACTACGCCTTATCCAGTCATAGACCTGCTCGAAGAGCAAAGACACATCAAAGAGCTAGGTGGCACGATGCGGCTAGGCTCATATCCTATAAAACTCATACATAACACGTTGGTCTACAACGTGTATGGCGGCAGGGAGATAGTCTATGAGAGGCATAGACACCGCTACGAGGTTAACCCACGTTACCTCGACAAGCTGGTATCCGCGGGCATGGAGGTATCCGGCTATAGCCTCGAGGGCGGCCGCGTCGAGTTCATAGAGCTACGCGGGTATCGCTACTTTGTTGGAAGCCAGCCACACCCCGAGTTCCGCAGCAGACCCATGAAGCCGGCGCCACTCTTCACAGGCTTGCTAGAGGCGGCAACGCGCTAGGAGAAGCAATGTCCCCCTGGCGGGAGGATAGGGTGCGCCGAAGCAGCCAACACTATATTAGAGGAACCGCATACTGCTCTCGGGACATGAATAAGGACGCCCAAAGCCCATCCCCTATGCTCCTCCCTTTCGGTCGTCACACAGGCTGACTATGCGGAGTCCCCTCACGGCGGTATGGGCTCCTAGGGTTGTACCCGAGGTGTCGTGGATTGCCCCAGGAGCGGCAACAGAGACACCCCCATCTAGACGAGACTGATATGAGGATGCTCCAGCTACTGAGAGAGAATGCTAGAATGTCCTATGCTAAGCTCGCGCAGGAGCTTGGGCTAAGCGAGTCCGCAATAAGGAAGCGGATGACAAAGCTGCTCAAAATGGGCGTCATAAAGAAGTTCACTATAATATACGATACGGGTAACGAGGTTCGCGCATTCATACTTGTCCGGACGCAGCCGCCCGTGTCCGTACCCGAGATATCAAAAAAGATACTTGAGCTTCGCCACGTGGAAGCTGTCTACGAGGTTACCGGGGACTACGATATACTAGCTGTCGTTAGAGGCGAGAGCATAAACGATGTCAACGAGAGCATAGACTATATCCGCAGTATACCCGGCGTTGCTGGGACAAACTCAATGATAGTCCTTCGTCAGTGGGTCTAGCGTGCCCCAGAGGACACCGATAAGGGCTCAGCCTCAAAACCCCGCTATGTCTCTCTGAGGCTCCTAAAGGGGAAAACTTGGCCGCGAGACTGACAAGGCGATACTGGCTCCTCGGCAAGCCAGGCATCATACGCCTGGTCGCTATACTGGCCGAGAATGGCCCAATGCCTCTCCACCATATACCACGGTACGGCATGGGGGTCGGCACAACGTATCGGAGCGCCCGCGAGGCCGCCATGCTGGGTCTCGTGGAGCTGTACTACTGCGGCACGAGCAAGTGCGTGAAGCTGACGAGCCGAGGAGCCAGGCTTGGCGAGCAGCTCGTACAGACGCTCCACGTCCTCGAGGAGCTTGGCCTCGCAGAGCCTCTACCGAGCAACGGCTCCGCAGGCACACAGCTGCCTCAGAACACCTCCAAGGATAGGAAGCCATTAGAGGAGGG
>JAMOSW010000040.1 GCA_027062725.1 Pyrodictiaceae archaeon
TGGCGTAGGCGGCGCAGCTCCTCGACCAGCTCACGCCTCAATGCGCCACTCGCCGTGGGAAACCTGCGGCAAGCGTCGGGGGCGTTTTTGCCTTCAGCCCGGTAAAAGAGCGGGGGTCAGTTCCCCCTCCTACTTGAGCTTCTTCTCCTCGAGGTGCTCCCTATACCACTCGGGGGTTATCCGCCTAGTAGCCTCCTCGACCAGCCTGGCCGCGGCCACAGCATCGCGCAGATCCAGCAGCTCGACTGGACTGTGTATGTAGCGCGTTGGTATCGCGACGACAACCGAGGGCACACCCTTGCCAGTCAAGGCGATTGCTGTGGCATCTGTTGTGCCGCCGGGAAGTATTGACCTCTGGTAGGGTATGCCGAGCTCTTTCGCCGTATCCTCCAGCAGCCGGAGGAGCCGTGGATTTGCTATCAGCCCACTAGCGCTTCTGCCGTCAGCCACCTTCAAGACAGGGCCCTTGCCTAGCTCCGCGACCCAGTCTTGTCTGGCTACGTCCGGCACGTCGTTAGCCGTAGTGACGTCAACCGCTATGGCCGCGTCGGGCTGCAACTGCTGCGCCGCGACACGCGCCCCCTTCAGGCCTACCTCCTCCTGGACTGCGACGACGAGGTAGACGTCCTGTTCACGCGGGTCTATCCTCCTAAACGCCTCTATGAGCACAGCTGTCCCAACCCTGTTGTCGAATGCTTTGCCCGTCACACGCGTTCCTGCTAGACGGACCGCCTCCCTGTCAAGGTCTACAGGCGAGCCTATCCTTATGCCAAGCTTCTCCACCTCTTCCCTGCTAGAGGCGCCTATATCGACGAACAGTTTGTCGATAGGAGTGACTTTATCCCGCTCCTCGGGCTTCATCAAGTGCGGCGGCTTGGAGCCTATAACGCCGCGTACAAGGCTCCCATCGTCAGCCAAGATGCGGACACGCTGACCCGGCAGTACGCGTTCACTCCAGCCTCCGACAGGACTGAGATAGATGAAGCCACGCTCATCTATATAGCGCACGAAGAATCCTATCTCGTCCATATGGCTATCCCAGAGTATGCGAGGATAGCCCCTTCCAGCACGCTTAGCGGCTATCACGTTACCAAAACGATCCACACGCACCTCGTCAGCATATTCACGCAGAACGTCAACCACGATGCCCCGTATTTCGTCCTCGTAGCCGGATATGCCGAATGCGTCGGCAAGCCGCTTCAATAGCCCGAAGAAGCTGTCAAGCTCAGAGCCAGAGCCCCCACTACTGAAAACCATCTCTCAGCACCCCCAGGGGCACAGCCGTGCGCCAAGGCTTCGAGCCCGGCGAGGGCAGAATATGGCTAGTCCCGTCCTCGATGCACAGTACCCGGAGTGTGGGTGAAGCTACGCGTTGACCTGGCATGTGTGGCGGTCGCTGGCTGACTGGCTCGGCATGCTGAGAGGGACCGGGGGCTACCGTGGCCTCGTCGTTATCCACGCGGCCGCACTTAGGGCTGCAGCGGGGAGCCTGACAGACCGTCTAGCGGCCGCGCTCGGCGATGGCGGGGTCTGCGTGGCTCCGGCGGAGTACCGCGCAGACCTTGTGGGCGCATGCAGCCGCCTCCTGAGCCCCTCAGCTATAGAGGAGCTGCTAGGCACCGAGGCTGGGTACGTGGTTCTCCTGGTGCCGAAGCTGCTGCGCCCTAACCTTGTAGCGGCTGCTGCTGAGACTGTACGGGCGGGCGGCGTTGTCGCCCTCGTGGCCCCGCCACTGCACGAGTGGAGGCCAGGCGGAGAGGCTACGATAGGCGCATACAAACGGTACATAATTGGCAGGCTAGGGGCAGCAAGATCAATCTTCTGGGCCGACCTGGACTTCGGCACCGTCTACGCGAGCAAGGTGCCGGGGTGTTGTGCACGGCGTCCACCAGGACCTGGGGGCTACAAGCCGTCCACACCTATGCCGAGACGCTTGCTTGAGGCCGCAGCTACGCTGGAGCAGGCACAGCGTCTGGACGAGATAGTGGGCTTCCTGCGCGGCCGAGGACGCAGCGTCTTCATCGTTGGGGACAGGGGTAGGGGCAAGTCAGGCCTTATGGCCCTGACCGCCGCCTATCTCATACATAGTCATATGGTTGGCTTTGTCTCGGTGACTGCCCCCAGCGTCTGGAACGTGCAGAGCTTCTTCAAGGTCCTTGACGAGGCTCTGGATAGGCTAGGGGTCCGCCACTGGAGCGTGAGGAGGCACGGTGTCGTAGTCGGCGTGGCCGGGCCCTGGTTCCATGTACGCTACCATACGCCGGACCAGGCTACGCCCGGTCCATACATGTTCATTGACGAGGCCGCGGCTCTTGGACCCTCGAGGCTGCGTGCTCTTGCAGCCAGGAGCCCCCGCGTGATAGCCTCGACAACAATCCATGGCTACGAGGGCTCGGGCAGAGTGCTGGCACACATCGCCGAGAATGTCCTGCCCGAGCCCCTTTTGCGCGTAGAGCTCCAGACGCCAGTCAGGTATCCGCCCGGAGACCCCCTCGAGGAGTGGCTGTATGAGACCTTCATGCTGCGTGCCGAGGAGCCTCCGACACCCTCAGAGGCCAAGCCGGACGCGGTTACCGTGAGAGCTATAGACAGGCTAGCACTTGCAGAGGACTATGAGACGCTGAGGCACATATACGCAATCCTAGTCACCGCACATTACCGCAACGAGCCAGACGACCTAGCACTAATGCTTGATGCTCCGCATCACCGCCTCTATGTGGCAGAAGCTGGAGGCTCCGTCGTCGCCGCAGCTGATGTCGCAGAAGAGGGGCCAAGCACGCCATGGGAGCACAGGATACTCTACGACAAGCTCGCCGACGCCTCAACAACATACACGGGGACCCGTGGATGGAGGGTTGTTAGGATAGCCGTTCACCCACAGCTACAGCGACGGGGCATAGGCAGCAGGCTTCTTAGCGCGGTGGAGGATGAGGCCCGCCGGGAGGGAGCTGACTGGCTCGGAGCCATATATGGTAGAAGCGGGGTTACGCGCTTCTGGCTGCGCAACGGCTTCTTGCCGGTCTACGTCTCGCCACTGCCTTCGAGAGCGACCGGCGAGCACAACATAGGGGTCGCGAAGGGCCTCACAAGGGCGGGCACAGTCCTCGTAGAGAAGGCGGCCTGTGGGCTTCTTGAGAGGCTGCTCTGGGGCTTGCCTAGCCTTTACCGTAGCTTAGACCCCCAGGTAGCTTCGGTGCTTCTTGAGGGCGCCCCGGAGCTCTCACTATGCCGCCCCATGCCGGAGGTATCGCCTCTACAGCTAGCCAGGCTGAGACGCGCCGCTGGCGGCCAGGCCGAGCCCGAGTCAGCCCTAGACGCTATGGCCGCTGCACTCCAGGAGCTGGCCTTGCTGCACGGAGGCCTCTGGCTCCTTGACGATGAGGAGCGCCTAGCCGCCACGGCCCGCGTGCTGCAGGGCCGTACACCCCGGGAGCTGCGCCACCTCATCCCCCAGGGTAGCCTACGTCAAGCACTATACCGGTTAGCTGCGCTACTCTTATGCTACGCACAGCCATCATCTGCTTAAAGCTCCACAACACTGCCACCATGCACGGTGTCTCCAGGTGCGAGAGGGGCGCGCTCCATGACGCCCGTGATGCTTTTGCTGCTCTACGCCTCATGCATAGGCGTCAACGCGACCGTTACGCCCGTGGCAGCACTGCCCGGCGCACCTACGGGCTACGTAGTGTCGGTCACTGCGCCGCCAGGGTCTGAGGTCGTCCTCTACCCGGCTCCAGGCGCGCCCCCGGTGACGGCCACGCCGGTAGAAGCGAGGGACGGCTGTGTTCTCTACAGGGCAGGGCCCCTGGCCTTAGGTAGTGACGCCTACGTAGCGGTTAATGCTAGCGGCCACATCCTCGCAATACCTATCATCGCGCCGGCGTTGAAGCCCCCCGTGGAGGACGGCGCAACAACAGCTACGCAAAGTGTACTAGCCGTGAAAGGAGAGAAGGGGCCACGCATAGACGCCACCGACGCCCAGGGCGAGGCTTCCTCAGCGCCAGCGAGAACGTCGACAGCGGCCGAAAATATGGGGAAAAGGAAACTGCTCGATATAGCTGTCATCCTTCTCGCCGTGGTGTTCCTCCTAGCTTCGCAAGGAGCTCGTCGGTCTTCTTCTCTATTCTAGCTGCGACTCTTCTCGGCAACAACGCTAGGAAGAACTGTATTATGAGCTCTGCAAAGCCTGCGAGCGGGCCGCGCATGTTGTAGGCCTCAACTATCTTCCTCCAGTTCATGCGGACGATGACTACGGCGGCTACTATGCCTAGCACTATCAGTATCAGCGTGGTTGTCAGGTTAAAAGCTGCGCTTGACTCGTTAACAGGTATCCCGAGCTTCGTGCCTATCCACTCGCTTAGCCTCCTCACTGCGTCGCCGAAGAGGACAGCCATAGCAGTCATGACTATCTTGCCGAGGGTCACAGCTATGAAGAAGAGCACCGGGCTGTACCCTGCTATGCCCAGGGGGACATAGAGCAGGTCATCCGGCAACGGAAGGGCTGCAAAGATAAATATCGCCAAGAACATGCTGCGCTTAAACATGTTGACAAAGTGTTCTAGGTCCTCGCGCTTCTCCTCAGATAGTACCTTGTGGACACCCTGACCCATGTAGAAGACGACTAGCTTGCCAAGAGCGGCACCAATACCGCCACTTATGGCGACAGCAAGCTTCTCGTAGAAGCTATCCATCAGTGCACCATACTGCGCTATTATGAATAGATATGGCACACTCATGAACGGTATAGCGTTGCTCACGAAGGAGATAAGCAGCGAAGCGAGCACAGGATTAACCGAGAGAAGCCTCTCCCCAAGTCTCTGGATAAACTCCTCAACACTACTCATGTTTGTATTGCTAGTACCAACGACCGCCGAAGACATGTTCGAGCTAGGCATCGCCAAGCGCAGCACACCACCACAGCACATATACCGTGAACAGATGGTTAGCCGCCGCATTCCAGCATGAGGCCCGCCGGAGGCGGGGTGGGCCGCTATCCCGTGTAAAGCCGCGCCGCCTAACTATACCCAGAGGAGAAGGGAAGATAAGATAGACGCAAACCTGCAGCCGAGACATGAACCTGGGGCGGTGTGACGACTGCAAACGCGGCCGAGCCCCTCTAGCTGGGCTGAAGAGGGGCGCTGGCGAGGCCCTCGATCGCTAACCGCCCCCGCCGCGTAGCCTCTCCAGGCGCTTCCTGGCCTCCGCTAGCGTCGCCTCTATGCCTCTCCAGTGCCCGCCACGCCAATAGACCTGTCCGCATCCCGTGCAAACCCAGAAGACGCTGTGCCTCTCCAGCACTTGTGGCGGCACTCGTCCCTTCACTTCCTCCGCGCTAGCCCTGCGCAACGAGGCGTTACATAGCGGGCACCTGCTCCGGTCGGGGTCGACCTTGAGCTCTATGCCGAAACGCAGAGCAAGTATGGCTAATGCATCCTCTAGCTCCTCCGGCACAATCACTGCCTCAAGCCCGCGCTTGACAGCCCGTACATAGAGGCCATGGTCTCGCGTGACTACAGCCCTGCCCTCCGACTCTGCGACCTCAAGTATCCTGGCGTCGTGCCAGTTCTTGGCATAGAGCGTGTCGTAGCCTAGCATGCGGAGCCATCTAGCCAGGCCCCCAAGCATAGAGTCGACTATGAAGCGTTTGCGTCTCCTTGCCTCCACCCTGGGCACACCTCTCTACCTCTAATCTCTACGCTATAATCTCGGCTCTGTACAGGCTGTGCCCCTAACCTGGCTCCCTATGGAGCCTCCACCTAATCCTTGGGTTTTAGAGAGGCAGGAGAAGAGATGCAGGGGCCACGACACCATGCATAACGGTATTGTCATGCCATAGGAGACTCCACAAGCCAGCTTTTGGCCGGGACCAACAGTCCAGCCAGCGACGGGGAGGCTACGGAACTAAAAGAGGTATAGTCTTAGCCTCGGCTCGCCACAAGCTTTACTAGCTCGTTGAGGGTCACAATGCCTATTGGCTTACCCTCATGTACGACCACAGCACCTTTAGTCTTCTTTGCTTTCATCCTCTCATAGGCTGCGACGACACTGTCGTCGGGACTGACTATTGGCGGCCTAAGCCTCATTATGTCGTCAACTAGCAGGTGGTCTATCCTCTCCTTTCTGAACTTCTCGGGCACTATATCGTGGAATGCCAGCAGCGCATCCGCTATCTCATCTGTCGTCACGTATCCCACTAGCCTGCCCTCCTCGTCGACAACCGGCAGGAACAACACATTGTAGCGTAGGAGCAGTTGTCTCGCGTGCAGCACCTTGTGTGTTGTACGCAACACCTCCGGAACAGCCGTCATCACATCCACTACCTTTACGTTCTCAAAGAGAGGCGTCAGCGACGCTATCTCCCATCTGGTTACGAGGCCAACGACCTTGTCGCCCTCAACTATGGGGTAGCTGCCTATGCCCTCGCTCACCATCCTCTGCGCAAGCTCTACAACAGTAGCATCGACAGGTGCTGTTTTTGGATTCCACGTCATGAAGCTGGATACGTGCATCCTCCCAGGCACCACGTTACGCGTCCTCATCGTAGCCAGCTTCATCATTATATCCTTCTTTGTCATTATGCCCTCAAGCTTCTCGCCCTCAAACGCGAGGACACGGTCAGTATCGTACTTCTTCATGACCCTTACCGCATGCTCTAGCGTCTCGTCCTTATCTACAGCCGGATAGTCACGCATCATTATGTCCCGCGCCTTCTTTTCCACCACGCTCACATGTGCTCACCTCCCTCAGCACCACAACCATGTAGCCCCTATAAAATAGAGGCGCATCTCACACGCCCAAACCGCATAGGAAAACATAGACGGCGCTTTACCCACATACCCACAGAGCAGAAATAAAATGAAGAAAAATACTAACTTTCCCCTACTTGCCGAGTATAGCTTCAAGTATATTGTGCTTAACGACAAGGCCTACGGGCTTCTCCTCGACAACTATTGGTACCGAGCTAAAGCCGCCACGTATCATTACCTGCGCTATTTGCGCTAGATCATCGTCTGGCGACGCGGTGATAGGCTCGGGTGTCATAACGTCAGCAGCTGTTGTAATAACATAGTCGTAGACAGGGCCTAAGCGGCCCTTGGGGAGGACAGCGAAGCGGCGCACATGCTTCTCCTTACCCCTTGTAGCCGCAATATCCATAGATGTAAACGCTATGTCGCTTGGCGCTATTATCCCGACAAGCCTCTCTCCGTCAACAACGAGCACACGGTGCGCCGGATGCTGCTCAAGGAGTTCTATCACATATGCAACGCTATGATGAGGAGATGCTGTAGGGAACTCCCGGTACATGTAATCGCGTGCTTTATATTTACCGCGTAGGCGCTCAGCGTAGGCTCTCACAATGTCCGTCTTAGTGATTATGCCAAGTAATACGCCATTCTCGTCGACAACTGGTAGGCCGCTGATGCCGTGTTGAAGCATCAATCTCGCAGCATCACGCAGAGACCTATGCGATTCTATAACAACAGGATTCGGTGTCATTATCTTCTCGACTGGGATTGAGTCAAGGCTTCTCTTTGCGAGAGCAGAACCAGCTATTTTGAGGAAATCACTACGCGTGACCATGCCCACTACACGGAGCATATCATTAACAACAACAACACGGCCAACACGGTAGCGTATCATAAGACGACGTACATGCGCTAGATTGTCCCCAGGCTTAACAGCGACAACAGGCGTGGACATGAATTCCTCGACACGAGGATAGTTGGTAACCATTACACCTTCCCTCCTATAGGTAGAGGCACGGGCCCTTCTGTGGCCCAGAGCCACAAAGACCGGGCAAGGGAAAAACGAAAATCCTGGAGCCTAGAGCCAGGGACCTCGCAACACGCTTGCCCACGTTCCCCAGCGTTTAGGATAGAATTGCTCCTTGAGCGCCAAATCTTCCGCTACTTCCTTTGAGCAGCTATGGCGTATAGTATGTCGCGCTCAGTGATTATACCCTTGAGTTTGCCGTCCTCGACAACAAGGAGGCTGCTTGTCCCCTTCTCGGCCATTAGGGTTGCAGCGTCACCAACGTCAGCCTCGGGGTTTATGGTTACATAGCCTGGGGCTGCAACGACCTTTACCGGCGTCCGGAGGGCCTCTTCCATCGAAGTTGTCTCGGTGTAGCGGAACACGTCATGGCTGCCGAAGAATCTCACGATGTCTTTGGCCGTTATTATCCCCCAGATGCCGCCGTTCTCTTCAACTACTGGAAGCCTACGTATACCGTATTTGACCATTCTCTCGGCAGCGTCCTTTATCGTAGCAGAGGACTCTATTGTGATTACATCCTTTGTCATAACTTCGGACACTTTTACGCCAACCTTCTTCTCTACAAGCTCTCTCACGAGGTCGTGCTCGGTTATGATGCCCCAGATGCTTCCATCGTCCATTACTACAGGCACTACGCCGACGTTCTTGAGCACCATTACCTCGAGTATCTTTGGCAGCTTGTCGTATATAGTGACATAGACCGGGTTAGGGTTCATAACTGACTCCACATGTTCCCGTAGTAGCGCCGAGTAGATGTTGTCCTTGTGCCGGTTCTTGACTATGTTGTAGAGCTCACCACCCCCAAAATAGTTGACCAGATCCATCGCCGTAAGCATGCCCTCGAGCTTCTCGCTGTTAGGTATAACTACCGGTAGAGCCCTCACGTTATATCGAGTCATCTCCTCGGCCGCCATGAGTATAGTTGCTGTCTTCGTCACCGTGTAGACTGGGCGCCTCGCGATTATCTTAGCATCGCCGGGGTGCTTATGGACGCGGTCGCTGAAGTTTGGCATACCGTCACTGCGTAGCCACCTTATACCCTCAGGCCTCCTAGGCGGTACGATAGCACCACGCCTCAAACCAGCTCACCTCGGGGAATTGGTTACTGTGCCGGAGCACCTACTGGTATAGCCCCCACGTAGACTCCATAGACAAGGTGCGGGGCATTTATCCTCCTTCCTTTCGCCCGCTGAGGCTTAACCCATAACCCCAGGGCTGTAGGGAGAAAGGCCCTGCCCGGCGGAGTGGCTGAGCGTTAGATGCAGCGAGGTGCCACCATGCTTCACGCAAACTTACTCCACGCGTTCCCCTTCCCCACCGCTCCCGCGGAAGTATATGACCTCGATAAGGCTGGGCGCAATCCTAACTATGTCGCTCCTCGTTATGATGCCTACGAGTTTGCCTCGCTCGTTGACTACAGGTAGGTGCCCTATACCCTTCTGCCTCATAAGCTCCGCGGCTGCGGCAAGGGTGGCATCCTCGAATATCGTCACCGGGTTTCTAGTCATCACTGTCTCAACAATAGTCTCTGATGGGTCTAGACCACGTGCGACTACCCTTCTAACAATATCGCCTTCCGTAACTATGCCTATTATCGTGCCCTTCTCGTCAACAACAACTACGCAGCCTATACGGTTCTCAGCCATTTTCCGAGCAACATCTACTATCGTTTCATCCGGCCTCGCTGTAATGACATTGGTTGTCATAATGTCGGATATACGCAGGCTCTCCGGCTGGCTCAACACACGCACCTCCATGCTATATGGTGGAGCTACGGGGGCTTTTACGGTATCCTTCCGGGAGCCCCACCAGCCCTAAAGAAGGCCGAGCTGCGTCGCCTTCTCGACAGCTGGAGGCCAGAGGCTTTGCGGCCTCCGGTGACGCAGCGATTCTAGCAGCCGCCGGTTCCGCTCCTTCGCTTTCTCGAGTATCTCGTTAGCCACTGCAACTATATCTCTAAGCGCCTCTTTACTCACCAAGATCTTGTCCCTGGTTGCGAGCAGGAAGTCCCCACGTATGCCGGTTCTTAGCTCCACTAGAGGGTACTTCTTTAGGACAAGTATGCCGCTATGCTTGAATCCGGCGTCCCTGGCCGCGGCTAGGAGCTCCTGTGCATCTTCGAGTGTGCGTGCATGTACGTGGTATATGGGTCCCTGGACGCTGAGCCATAGTCTGCTTGCGCGGCGCTGCCGGAGGATCATCTCTACCTCCTCTAGGTTTATGCTCGTATGCTTCTTGAATACTGTCATTGTTTCCTCCTTGAGCCATGGATAATTGCTGTCGATTAATGTTATGCGCCCCGAGCAGCTACTCTTCGGGAATAGACCTGGCCTAAGGAATATCTCAACTAACACATCCACTATGTCTTCATCTAGGTACCCTATGTGTAGGTCTTCCCACATCCGTCGCCACGCCTCCATTTTTTCATCTTCCCAGCTGTCTATCACGTTATCACCCCAAGCCTAGCCATGAGACAGGGTTGATAAAGGGGTTTACCTGTGTAGGCTGTAGGCCTGGCTTCGGGGTCCTATAGGGGCGGCAGCGAGGCCGGAACCATACATTACCTGACTTCCCACGAAAATTGTGCATCCATAGAGGTCGTCGCCCCGGGGTGAACACCATGAGTGAGAACGTGAGTGTGCTTGAACAGCTTAAGCCCATGAGTCCTGGGCAGGAGGAGATGCTAGAGGCGCTAACTAGCGACGACTATGAGATAGTAGGCCTATTCGGGCCAACTGGGAGCGGGAAGAGCTTGTTCACGGTCCTCTACGGAATAGATGCAGTCATTAAAGGCAAGTACCGGAGACTGATAATCTCCAGGCCTGTTGTCGATGTCGTGACCGGGAAGGAGCTTACCGCGCAGGAGCTTGGCGAGCAGTACTACGAGCTAGCGTCTGCATACCTCAAGGACATACTGTCTGGTTTCGTTGAGTGGGACAAGGTTGCTGAGCTCATAGAGAAGGGCAAGGTGGTGTTTGCTGACACACACTACCTCCGCGGACGCACCTTCGACGACTCTATAATCTTCCTTGACGATGCGCAGAACATACCGCCCGAGAGCAGCATAGAGATACTAATGAGGATAGGCCGGAACAGCAAGTTCATAATCGCGGGTGATCCCGTCTTCCAGAAGCCTCATGGTACTGAAAGAGACGGCGCCACTGTTATGAGGGAGGTCCTGCTCGGGGAAGAGAAGGCCCGTGTCGTCGACCTCGGCCTTAAGGACATTGTGAGGCCGGGCGCGAGGAGGGGAATAAGGCTCCTCATAGAGCTTCGGATGAGAAACCGGCCGCTAAACGATGTCGAGAAGAAGGTTGTAGAGGCAGCCCGAATATATGCGCCGGATGCTGACGTGATAACAGTCGTCGAATTCATTGATGCGAAGAAGCAGTTCGGTATAACTGCCGAGCACGTACCCGATGCACTGATAGTGGTGAAGGAAGGCTACCTGGGTCGCCTCGTTGGCCGCGGCGGTGAGCGTATACAGCGTATAGAGGAGGACACAGAGCTCCGCCTACGCGCAGTCGAGCTGACCCTCGATTTCACGAATATAATACGGGCTATACACCCTGTGAGCTGGATATACAAGCACGTAGTGGATGCAGATTTCGAGGGGCCGTTCCTGGCTGTCCGTGTCCGCAGCAGCGAGTTCGGCGCCTTCGTGGGCCAGAGGGGCTTCCACGTAAAGTTCCTCGATGCCGTGTTCCGTAAGCTGCTGGGCGTCGGCGTCAAAGCCTACGAGGTCACCGAGGAAGAGGAACGCAAGAGAAGAAAGAGGGCCAAGAGACGGTAGAGGGGGCGTCGACATCTGGCCCCGGCCTCGCGGATACGTTTTCTCGCACCCCAGTAGGGGGCCTAGCCATGCCTCTCTGAGCGTGTAGGGGCATGGCGAGGGTAAGGTATGTGCGCTCTGTTAGGCTCGAGGCCGTCATTGCGAGGCTTGTGGAGCTCCTGGCACTGGAGCACGTGAGAATCGACAGGGTGTTCTGCGCGGTAAGCTTCGGCTCGAAAAGCAGAGCGTACGCACGCATCTGGGGACTTCCAGGCCCTTTTGTTCGTCTAGGTGTCTGTGAGCCGGCCTACGTTGTTGAGCTCATATATGAGAACGTTGCCAGCCTACCTTGCAGCAAGCTCCTGGGTGTGCTAGTGCACGAGCTTCTTCACATACCGCGGAGTTTCTCCGGCGGTCTCCGCAGCCATGGTGATTGGAGCCGCTGGCACAACATAAGCAGTCTTGTAGCAAGCATAGAGGCTGCTGAGAGAAGACGCCTCTGCCGGGAGACGAGGGCAGCGCTCAGGGAAGCGCTGGAGTACACAGGAGCCAGGCGTAATTAAGGTCTAGGGTATGGTGTGTTATGTGCGAGGCCCGTGGGGCGGTTAGCTGCTGTATCTCGGCAACCGCTCTGACCGTCTGAGGGTGTCAACTGCCGGGAGGTCGTAGGGGCTTGGCGAAGATCTGGGTGCTCAAAGAGCCCAGGAAGAGGGATAGAGCCTGGAACATCTATGCCCTGAGGGAGGCTGCGAGGCTCAAACGCTGGTTCAAAGGTGTCTATTACAGTCCACGCCTTGGTCGTCTCCTCGCGGTCTTCAAGCCAACCCCAGGTACGCACATTAATCAACTAGTGTTTGAGGAGCTCGGTGAAAGTGCGCTTCGAGACGCTTACCGAATGGAGTGCCCCAGTGGATGTAACCGCTGCTGCGTCATACACAGTGGGGCCTTCATGCTCGACGTAGAGGTTCGAATGCTGCCTCAGGAGCTTAGGGAGATCGTGGAACGCCAACCGAGGGAGAGAATACGGACACCGGGCGGCAAAGTGACTATCTACCGCCTTGACACAGAGCCTATGGGGCGCTGTATATTCTTTGACGTTGAGCGGGGAAGGTGCCTGCTTGAAGAGAAGCTCGGTAAAAGCAGTAAACCTATCGTATGCCTCCTCACTTACTGCACGGTATTCGCCTCTAGGGGCGGCAAGCGCTACGTGAAGACAGGTTACAGAGTGCTACCTGATGGACGCGTTGAGATGAACTATAGGGAAGTCAGCGAGAAAGAATGGCGGGCCATGGCGCAGAGAATGGGTAGCGTGTGGCGAAGGTATAGGAGGATACACCGCGCCCTTGCTAGTGACGTGGAAGGCGTTGGGGACAGGAAAGAGTCCTAGATATGCATTACGTTCTGCTCGCTGCTATGCTGTAGCATGTTGTTCTCGACGTAGTCTTGTGTGTCGTATTGGTAGCGGCGCCGCTTCCGTAACACCTTGTCTATAGCTGCTATAAAGTCCGACATGGATACAGTCTTGGAGCCGCGCCGTATCGCGTTATAGCCTGCCTCCATCACGATCGCTTTTATGTCCGCTCCTGTCGCGCCTTCGGTCATCTTAGCGAGCTGTAGTAGGTCCACGTCTGGCGCTAGTTTCATCCTGCGCGTGTGTATTCTGAATATCTCATAGCGGCCCTTCTCATCTGGCGGCGGGACATAGATCAATCTGTCGAACCTGCCGGGGCGGAGCAGCGCCGGGTCCAGTATGTCTATCCTGTTCGTTGCCGCTATTACCTTGACGTCGCCGAGTGGGTCGAAGCCGTCCAGTTCAGCAAGCAGCTGCATGAGCGTGCGTTGCACCTCCCTCTCGCCGCTGGTACCTATGTCTATTCTCTTAGCCGCAATAGCGTCTATCTCGTCTATGAATACTATCGCTGGTGCCTTCCTTCTGGCCATCTTGAAGACTTCACGTACTATCCTTGCACCCTCGCCGACATACTTGTGGACGAACTCTGAGCCGACCACTCTGATGAACGTAGCGTTGCTCATCGCCGCAACAGCCTTAGCAAGCAACGTCTTACCGCAACCAGGCGGTCCATAGAGCAGCACGCCTTTAGGAGGCTCAATGCCCACCTCGCGGAACAGGCTAGGCTTCGTCAATGGGAGTATCACAGCCTCGTAGAGCTCGCGCTTCTGCTCATCAAGTCCGCCAATATCGTCGAACGTTACGTGCGGCCTTTCGATTACCTCCATAGCCTTTACGTACGGGTCTTCACGCTCCGGCAACACTTCCACAATCATCGAGCCGCGCTGGTTCAGCGCCACATAGGCGCCGGGCGTGAGTTTTGAGGGATCAACATTCGCTGAAACTGTTACTACCAGGTTAGGGCCCGTACTGCTCTTCACGACAACTCTGCCGTCGGGCAGCACAGATAGTACTATGGCCTCTATGAGGGGCGGGCTCAGTAGCTTATCCACCTCAAGGCGGTATCTCCTCAGCTCGCGGCGCAGCTCGGCGCGTTCAGCTTCAAGCTCACGTATACGACGCTCAAGATGATAAATGTAGTCCCTCAGCGCCTCCACGTCGCCCCCGCTGGGTTCTCTGTGCATACTCTTGCGTCACCACTACCATACTTCCGTGAAACCATGTGAAGCCTAAATAATGGTTTACGCCCCAATAACTACTCCTCCCGGGAGGTCCCAGCCGGGAAACTCGGCGCCCCGAACCCCAGGAGGGAACCCGGACAAGCCCACATGATAGTCTCCTTGGGGCACCCCTACAGCACCGGGGGTAGGAGGTCTTGCCTTCTCGCAGACGCGAGGTATTATATTGCGAGATGTGCGGCGCCCCCATAGAGGGCCGCGCTTACACCATAGTAGTTGAAGGCGTCGAAATGGTTGTCTGTGAGAGATGCTACCGCCGCTACATGAGCCGCGCCGCCAAAGCCAGGACTGATGAGCCGCTGCGCCTCCGTGTCGCAGGCCCGCGCCGCGAGCAGCCCCACCGCGAGCCGGCTAAGCCCGCTGTGTCCCAGGCACGGCCTACGGCGAAGAGGCCCCCCGCTAGGCCGCGGAGGAGGAGTAGTGGCCTCGGAGGCATAGAGAAGTACGAGGTCGTTGAAGACTATGCTCAGAGGGTTAGGAGAGCCCGCGAAAAACTAGGCATGACCCAGAAAGAGCTTGCAATAAAAGTTAAGGTCGGAGAGAACGTAATCAAGAGGATCGAGGCTGGCACATTGGTGCCTCCGATAGATCTTGCAAGGAGGCTCGAGCGTGTGCTTGGCGTCAAGCTCCTAGAACCGGTGGCCGAAGAGTTTGAGGAAGAAGAGGGGCCACGACGGGAGGAGTTCTATCTAACCCTCGGAGATGTCGCCGAGCTACGCGAGGATTAGAGTCTCACGCAGCGCCTCTTATGTGCGGGGATACCGCCCTCAAGCCTCATAGCCGGCTAGTCTTCGGCCTCCCGCTCTTCTTTTACTACCAAGCCTGCGACGTATATTATAGGGGTTAACCGGTTCCTCCCCGTCTCCGTAGGCTAGGGTGAGACAGCTACACTCCTTCCCATCAAAGACGTGTGGGCCGGTGTGGTGGAGCGTTGAGTCAGGGGCTTCGCCGTGCGCTACTACTCCTGCCTAGGGGGCTGACGGGCTGGGAGCTTAGGGAGGCCTATGCGCTTGTAGAGTCGGCCAGCTTTAGTGTCGTCGATATTGTAAGGTATAGGCGGGTGAGTGCTTCCAGGCTTCTAAGCGAGGCGAAGTTGGAGGAGGTTGCCCGGAAGGCTGAGGCACTTAGAGGCGACGAGGATGCAAGAATAATTGTCTATGACGAGCTTCGGCCACGCGAGTATTTCCGTATCGTGAAGAGGGCCCGCGTGGAGACTATAGATCGTACTTTGTTGATACTCGAGATATTTGCTCTGCATGCTGGCAGCCGTGAGGCAAAATACCAGATAGAGCTCGCTAGGCTGAAGCACAGGCTTCCGCTCATACGGGAGGCGGTTAGGCTTGCCAAGATGAGAGAGCTGCCAGGCTTCTTGGGGCCGGGCGGTTACGCCATAGACAAGTACTACAAGTATATGGTGTCGAGGATTGCGCGTATAAGGCGTGAGCTGGAGCGGCTGAGGGAGCGGAAGCACGTCGAGCGGCTGAAGAGGAGGAGCGCCGGCCTGCCGCATGTGGCTATAGTTGGCTATGCGAGCGCCGGCAAAACCAGCATATTCAACAGGCTAACTGGTCTCTCGAAGCCCGCCGGGAGCGAGTACTTTACAACAATCTCGCCGAAGGTTCGCGCCGCAAGCCTTATGGGCGTACGTGCCGCGCTCGTCGACACTGTGGGCTTTATCTCCCGCATACCACCCGAAATAATTGAGGCATTCTACTCGACCCTAGAGGAGGCCGTCAGCGCCGACATTCTTCTCTACGTGCTGGATATCAGCGAGGACGACGCCGCGCTCGCGGAGAAGTTGAGCGAGGGCCTTGACACATTGAGGAGGCTTGGCGTCGTAGGGACACCGATGGTCATAGCCGCGAATAAGTCCGACCTAGTTGGGGCCGAGGACGCTGAGCTGGCGAGACGAGTCAGGCTCGTCGAAGCGATGGCCTCATCTGTCTATCCCGCGGTGAGAGGCGTTATACCCGTCTCCGCCGTGACCGGCTCTGGCTTGGAGGAGCTGAAATGCCGTATAGCCACCCTGCTGAGAGGTATGGACGCGTATACGTGCTAAGGATAGGGCATCGACCAGAGCGAGATAAAAGGATAACGACCCATGTCGGCCTAGTCGCCAGAGCCTTCGGCGCCAACGGCTTCATACTCGCCGACATATGCGACGAGCATGTTATGGAGTCGCTACGGGGTGTGCTTGAGCGTTGGGGTGGCGTGATGCACCTCGAATGCGGAGTGTCCGGGCGCCAGTATGTGAGGAAGTGGAAGAGTGAGGGGGGCGAGGTTATACATTTGACTATGTATGGGCTGCATGTTGACGACGTGATAGGTGAGATAAGAGAAAGTCAGCGACCAAAACTAATAGTTGTTGGTGCTGAGAAAGTGCCTTCCTTCTACTACGAGGAGGCCGACTACAACGTAGCCATAGGGAATCAGCCTCATAGCGAGGTAGCTGCCCTTGCCGTATTCCTTGATAGGCTCTATGAGGGGCGTGAGCTGCGAATCGAGTTCCCTGGAGCAAAGCTGCGTATAGAGCCCTCGCCGCGCGGGAAAAAGGTAGTAAGCCTGGAGTAGAGTTATACCATCTACAAAGTATCAGGGGGTGCACGGGAGAGCCTTGTCAGATGCCCAAGAGGTCCAGAAGCTCTACCTGCTCGTCGAGAGGCTCATAGATCGCGACGCGATGAAGGTCTTCAAGGTGTTATATGAGGAGGGCGAAGAGCTCTCCGAGTACGATATCATAGAGAAGAGCGAGCTCAGGGGCAGCGTAGTTAGGCGTGTATTGAACCTGCTGGCGGAGAAAGGCTTCGTCATCTACCGCAAGCAGCGCCACCCGGAAAAGGGCCGTATCATATTCTACTGGCGCATAAACTACGAGGGCCTCCCCAGCGTGATAGTGTCGCGCAAGAGGGCAACACTTGAGAAGCTTAGGACACTGCTGGCTAGCGAGGAGGAGACACAATACTTCGTATGCCCGCTGGACGGTACACGCTACACGTTTGATGAGGCGCTTGAATACGAATTCACATGCCCCAGGTGCGGGTCGCCACTCCAGCCCGACGAAGACAGAGAGCTTAGGATAGAGCTGCTGCGCCAATACATCTCAATACTGGAGGCTGATATAGGTGCGAGGAGACGCACCGTCCCTCGTTGACTTCTTTAGCGGTGCTGGAGGCTTCGCCGAGGGCTTCCGGAGGGCAGGCTTCCGCATACTCCTAGGCGTGGACAACAATCCAGCTGCTATACGCAGCTTCAAGGCCAACTTTCCTGAGGCAGTAGCCCTAGCCATGGACATCAAGGAGATTAGCGGCGCACTAGTAGAAGCGCTCGTGGGTAAACCTGACGTAGTTATAGGTAGCCCTCCCTGCGAGCCCTATACCGGCGCTAACCCGCGCCGGCGGCAGGACCCCGCAGAGCGTCTATACGAGGATCCTGCGGGGCAGCTTGTACTGCACTTCGCTAGGCTTGTAGGAGAGCTTAAGCCACGCGTATTCGTCATGGAGAACGTCCCTGGCATACTAGACGTAGAGGAAGAGATTAGACGCGTATTCGCCCAGGCCGGCTACCCCGAGATATACTTCAATAAGCTACTAGCAGAGTACCATGGTACGCCAAGCCACCGGCTACGTGTCTTCGTCTCAAACATCCCCCTACGGCCCAGACCCGCAAGGAGAACAATAACTGTACGCGAGGCTCTACGGGGCCTGCCGGAGCCGGGTACACGCAATGTACCCAACCACGAGCCGCCACCGCTTTCGCCCAAGAAGCAACGCAGAATATCCAGGCTCAAATGGGGCCAGGCGATGATCTACTACGAGGGAGCCGAGGGACGCCGCCTGCCAAACCTTATACGGCTTGATCCCCGGCGCCATGCGCCAACAATACTTGGTAGCAGCCGCTTCATACACCCCTATGAAGATAGGTTCCTTACGGTGAGGGAGCAGGCGAGGCTAATGGGGTTTCCCGATAATCACGTCTTCCTTGGCGGCCGTGACGAGCAGTATAACCAGGTTGGGGAGGCTGTCCCGGTGCCGCTGGCTGAGGCTATAGCAAGGGAGGTCCTAAGGTTCCTGGGGAATGGGTGACCGGTGTCGCCTTGAACAAGGGGTTCTCTAGCTACTGGCTGCTGGAGGGCTCCTGTTTTCCGCACCTCTGTTGCACTGCGCGAAGCACTATCGCAGCCTCGGCGACTGGACCTAACCTAGTCACCGTATTAGCTATGTAGACCGGTTCGCCAGCCGCGGCCGCCTCCTTGCCAGGCGCTGGGTCTATCCCGCCAAATATTATGGCCGGCCTCGTGGCCGTGCATATCTTCGCCGCTATGTCGTCTAGCTCCAGCGGCTCACCGTAATCCCTGGTAATGACTATTATCTTGTCTGGGTTGTATATCTCAAAGAAGTCTTTTAGCGTTGGGAGAATTGCGATGCTCTTTCCGAGCTTAAGGGCTATTCGGTTTGCCTCGCCTATGCCGCTAGAGGCAGCCGCCCCATAGGCCTTGACGACCACGAGGTGGCCAAAGCCAAGGCCAAAGACCGTCTTAGCCGTGTCTATCAGCCTCTGCGCGCTCGACACATCATAGAGTACTACAATGATGCCACTCAATGCGGCCACCTCATCAAGCCCTCCATGCCTACTAAGTGAGCTACCCGTCCAGCCGCCTATGTATCGGCGCTATTTTTGTCCACACGTTCCGCGGCGCGCAGGGGCTCACTACAGTAGTTTTACTAGGCAGCGAGGAGCTACTGTCTGGCACTTCACGGGGTGGTTACTGACTTTGACAAGAATCGTTGCATTCACAGTGCCGGACGATATCTATGACGAGCTTCGCCGTAGAGCTGAGCGCCGCGGCTACAGCCTGGTCTCAGACTATGTGCGCGCCGTCGTGCTACGTGAGCTAGGCTATGGAGACGAAGCCGAACGTATACGTAGTCTTATACGGGAAGAGCTCGAGAAGATACTCCGTAGGGAGGGCGAGGTTGTGAAAATCGAGGGTCCTGATGTCGAGAAGCTGCTTGAACGTATACAGGCAAGACTTGAGAGGAGACTCCAGGACATGATAAACCCATGGACAGCCAAGATAGACCAGATACAGGCAAGACTTGCCGGGATCCAGGAGAAGCTAGAGACCCTGGAAGAGAAAGTGAAGGAGCTTGAAGCACGTGAGGAAAAGACCAGGGAACGGCCCGTTGGGCCGAGAGAGGCCACTAGCTACCAGAGTGGCCCTGTGGCAGGTTTCCACGGCGAACGGCGAGAATACCGTGCGCATGGCCGACGTAGGTCAGCTATAGACCGGCTTAGAGAGCAGGGCGTGGTATTCGAACATGATGTGCAGTGGCTGCGTGACCGTGACGCATTCTTTGAGAAGCTTAGACGCGAAGGGGCGGTCATACTTGAGCTGGGCGGCGAACGCGTGGCTATAGACCCAACCTTCTGGGAGAACTTCAAGGAGAAGCTGGCCGAGTTGCCCACAGCCAACGAGGACGAGATAAAGATACTATTAACAGGCCAGCAGTACGAGCTATTCAAGAGGTTAAAAGAGGCCGGCCTCGTCTACTTCGATGCCACAAAGCGCGCATGGAAGCTTACCGAGGAGCCAGGCGACGGCTAGGAGACGCCTCGGAGCCAAGTCACTCACCACACCCCACCTGCCGGCGGGGGTCAGACGCTGGCGTAGTCTTCATCGGCGGGAGGATGAAGACTATTCAAAGCAGTGAGCGGGGCTCTGAGGGGCGAAACTCCGCACGGGCCGCTCGAGGACGGCCTCGGCTCGGCTGTAAGGGCTTCATGGCCCCGCCGGTTGAGGCTCAGAGGTGAGCCCTGTGCCCAAAATAACTATGGGGTTATGTCCGTGCGTCTAATATCCATGAGCTTCGACCATGTTAACGCGTGTACTGTTGATTGCGTTATTCTAGCTGCCAACTCTGTAGGTATTCCCTTTGCTCCTCAGTCAGTGTGTCTATTTCGATGCCCATTGCTTTCAGCTTTAGCCTCGCCACTGTCTCGTCTATCTCTCTGGGTACGCGGTAGAGGCCTGGCTGTAGCTTGCCGCGGTTCTTGACCAGGTACTCGGCAGAGAGGGCCTGATTAGCGAAGCTCATGTCCATTACTTCGCTTGGGTGGCCCTCTGCTGCGACCAGGTTTACGAGGCGGCCTTCTGCGAGCAGGTAGAGTCTACGGCCGTCTCTTAGCCGGTACTCAGTCACGTAGGGCCTTATTGTTCTCTTGGAGACAGCCAATGCTTCAAGGTCGGGTATCCATATCTCGACATTGAAGTGGCCCGCATTGGCCAGTATAGCCCCATCCTTCATTACCTCGAAATGCTCACGCCTTATGACCTTCTTGTCGCCGGTTGCCGTGATGAATATGTCGCCTATCCTGGCAGCCTCTATCATTGGCATGACTAGGTAGCCATCCATTGCCGCCTCGAGGGCCTTTATTGGGTCAACCTCTGTGACTACAACCTTAGCACCCATACCACGGGCTCGCAGCGCTATACCCTTACCAACCCACCCGTAGCCGGCAACTACGACAACTTTGCCCGCGAAGAGAATGTTTGTTGCCCTCAATATGCCGTCAATGGTGCTCTGTCCAGTACCGTAGCGGTTGTCAAACATCATCTTAGTGTACGCATCGTTAACCGCAATAGCAGGGTACTTTAGAACACCCTGCTTGGCCATAGCACGGAGCCTTATTACGCCGGTAGTCGTCTCCTCGGTGCCGCCCCAGACCCTGGATGCTATCTCGGGATACTCCTTATGCAGAAGTGCGTGAAGATCACCACCATCGTCTATGACAATGTTCGGTTCCCACTCGGCGACCCACCTTATGCAGGAGAAGTACTCATCCTCCCCCATCCCACGCCAAGCACAGACCTCTATCCCTTCCTCGGCCGCAAGCGCAGCCGCTACATCATCCTGGGTGCTGAGGGGGTTGCTAGCCGCGAGCCTAACCTGGGCACCCCCCGCCGCAAGGGTACGGACGAGCGCCGCCGTCTCCTTTGTCACATGCAGCACTGCGCCTACCCGTACACCATTAAGCGGCTTCTCGGAGCTGAACCTCTCACGTATGTAGCGCGCAACAACAGGCATATGCAGCTCGGCCCATTCTACCTGGAGCCGTCCCCTTTCGGCGAGGGCAGGGTCCTTTATCCGAGACAATCTCCTTCCACCTCATCCTCTTGCCATAACAATATACCGTGAATGAGCGCGGTGGCACCGACCAGCGGTATTTCTGAGCTCCGGGCAGCTCATAGGACCTTGGCCCAGATCTTTTGACTTCAAGGAGCTCTTGTAGAGACAAGGAGGCGGCGACCGCGCTGCTTGAGAGGAAAGGAGGCCGAGGTCTCTACCCGAACGGGGGATATAGAAGATGACATGGTGGGCCCGGGGGGATTTGAACCCCCGACCTCCGGGTCTCTCCCTCTCATCGAGCGCATCGACAGACCCGGCGCCTACGTGGACCGGTGCTAGGTCTGGAGCCCGGCGCTCTGCCTGGCTGAGCTACGGGCCCATACGCCTCTCTCTGGGCCCACCATGTAGCTCATCCCCGCATACGCGGGTCAGCCGGGGGCTCAACCCAGGCAGGGAGAGTGGACACCGGACTGGGGGTTTAACCCTTTCTGGCACTCCCTTGGGCAGACGCCGAGACCACGCAACAATCTAGCAGGCAGCCAGGCCCTGGACAGCCCAACACATTGAGGGCCTTGGCCACGTATGAGACTGTTTTCGCAGCCACACCCATCTCAGCAGCCACACGCCGTATGTCCTCGCCTTCCTCGCTAAGCTTGACACAAATCCCGCAGGCGAGCTGCAGCGGGATAGGACGTGCCCGCGCACCACTAGCCCTCAAAACCACGTAGATGGCCAGGCCCCCCGCTACTGCAACGAACTTGTTACGCTTCCAGCCTACAGCCTCGACGTCCTCCACCAGGGGCCTTCCCTGGGGCAGAAGACAGGCCCGCTCTCCCTCAGCACTCACATAGCCTCTTTTTCGCAGCCCCCAAAGCATCCTCCTAACAGTGCCTACATCGACACCCAGTAAGTAGGCCAACATCCCCCGATTGAGACAGCCACCCCTGCTATAAAGCAGCCAGAGAACTGGTAGACCCCACAGCGCCTCCGCGTTCCGCAGCACTCAGCCACCTCCAGGTGCCACAACATCAGGAGCTCCACAGAAACCATGAAGCGGCCTGTACACGGGCAAAGAGATGCTAGAGAAGAGGAACAGAGTGGCGCCGCCGGGTGGATTCGAACCACCGACCACCGGGTTAACAGCCCGGCGCTCTACCCGCTGAGCTACGGCGGCACCGAGACAACCCACAACCCGGCGGCCATGGTGAAGGGGAGAAGACAACCAGCCAGGCTGTTAAAAATTTTGCCCAACACCTCTCGGCCGATCAACAATTCTTGAGAGCACCGCCCGGAGCACAACAGACAAACCAAGAGACACTACTACTACTAGGCACTAGAAACCGTGCAGCACCGGACGAGAAAACCAGCATGACAACACGGACTAACTGCCTTGGTTAGCAAGAAGCGGGTGGTGGGCCCGGGGGGATTCGAACCCCCGACCACCCGGTTATGAGCCGGGCGCTCTGCCGGGCTGAGCTACGGGCCCAGGGCTCCTAGCCATGTAGTGGTTGGAAGAACCCCTCCCCTTTTTAAGCATAACGTGTCTTTCAAGCACAGAACACAGCCAATAGAGGGCATGCACTGCAAGGTGACAGGGATACGTAAGTAAGCCGGCACAGTTGGCCGGAGAGTGGCCACCTCAGGAACTGGAAGCAGGACTAGATGGGAGCAAGAAAGATAGCTCCAATAAAAAGGTCGGGTTAGGCCTCTGTGGTTTGCCCTGAAGCTTTTACTGCTCCTTCTTGAAGCCAAAGGTTAGGTTGAAGAGCTGCTCGAGCTCCTTCTTTATCTCCTCGCGGTTCTCCTTGACCGCCTTTGCTATTGCCTCGAGGGCATTGTAGGCACGGCTGGGTATCTTGCCGCGGAACCAGGTTATGTCCTTCGCCATCCCGACGCCTATCTCGTCGTACTTCATTCCAGTCACAGGGTCCTCCTCGCGCTCATTGATTAGCTTATCTAGCTCAAGCACCAGCGTACCTCTAGGCAGCATGTAGTCGCCGTAAGGGTCGACTAGCTTAAGCACCTGCTTCTTTATCTTGCTCAACACACGTATGCCAAGTATCTTGTCGGGACTAGGCCTTATCTTGGCAGCCTGCAGGGCGCCAAGGAGCGCTACTATACCGCTGAGATCGCTGAAGGGCTCGTACCAGGGTCTACCACGGCCACTAGCAAGCATCTGCTCGGCGCTAGCGCGGAGCAGCACCTGACCGCTCAGAACCGTGTTGTAGGCGTACGCCTTTCTGAAATTCTCGTTAAGTGCTATATCGATTATACTCTCGCTCCTATGCCCAACGAAGAGCACGTGCCGTGCCGGCGTGTCAAACACTATACCCATATAGAAGCCGAACATAGCAGCAGCCTCAGGCCTGTCGGCAGCCTTGAAGACTGTCTCACCTAGTACTGTGCGCTGCAGCGCCACGTCGTTGAGGCGGCGTGGTGCCTCGCTATACGCTATCACCTTGACGAG
Source organism: Pyrodictiaceae archaeon (assembly GCA_027062725.1). Classification (GTDB taxonomy): domain Archaea; phylum Thermoproteota; class Thermoprotei_A; order Sulfolobales; family Pyrodictiaceae; genus QNYQ01. Next base: position 23,792 of record JAMOSW010000040.1, read on the forward strand.
GCCGAAGCTCTGCATCATTCTGAGGTAGTAGAGGAGGTCACTCATACCAAAGTTCTTCAAAGCGACGTACTTCTCCCCTAGCATCTCAACACGTACGATGCCGCCGACTATCTCGCTTACCCTCTTGGGCTCCTCGCCGGGGCTCGCAGCACCCGCTAGCATATCCTTATAGAACTCTACGAGGCCCGATATGCCGCCTAGTTTGCCCTGCGCAGCAGCGGCTAGCTCCTTGAACCTACGGGGTACCCTAGCCTCCAGAGTCAGAGGCGGTAGCAGCATAGTCCCACCGCTCCAAATGCTCTACACATTGCCGGCCCGAGTTAAAAATTACTCTCTTAGACCCCTACTTGTTAACGTACAGATTCGGTGTCTAGCGGTCTAGAAGCATCAATATACGCTAGTAATACCGGCTGCGCGAGAAACGCGGACCGCGTTATTGTAGAGTTGAGCCAAAACTTAACTTGAAGACACAGCAGCCGAGTATTACATCGGCCACAAGTCATCGTCCTCCGACAGGCAAGGATTCAAGGCTGAAACGCCATGCAGCCAGTACTGGGGCAACGCAGCTATGTTAGTATGCGTGGCGCGATAATTCTCGCTAACAATATAGTGGCTGACGGCCATATCAACGGCCTCACTGCGAGAATAGTGACACACATACACCAGGACCACATAGTTGATTTGAGAAGATCAATGAGGGAGGGACTGCTCATAATAGGTACGCCTCTAACGCTTGACCTCCTTGCAGCACATGGCTACAGCATACCGCTTAACAAGCGACTCGAGGTTAGCTACAACACACCGCTCCGGATAGAGGACTTTCGTGTGACACTTTATCGCGCAAACCATGTGCCCGGTGCCGCGGAGGTCCTCGTCGAGCATCCCGATGGCACACGCATAGCCTATACTGGTGACTTCAAACTACCCGGCACCGATATCTTGAAGGATATTGATGTACTCGTTATCGACGCGACATACGGCATGCCTTCGTGGAGGAGACCCTGGCAGGTTGAAATAGAGTACCTCCTTGCAGACATAGTGAACGAGGCACTCATGACAGGCCCTGTGCGCATCTTCGGCTACAACGGCAAAATAGAGGAGGTTATGCTCTTGCTGCGTCGAATGGGCGTTTCTGCGCCATTCATACTGCCTCACCGGAAGAAGAAAGCCATAACGGTGCTTGAGCGTCATGGTTACCGTGTAGGCGATTATGTCTTATCCTCAACAAGCGAGTGCATCGAGGTTAGAAGAAGCGGCTGGTACATAGAGTTCGAGCACTACAATAGGTGGAGGAGGAGGCACAGCCTAAGCCGCGACGGCCGCCCAGTGAACATACTGCTCACCGGATGGGAATTCCGCTCGCCCTACCGGCGTGTAGGTCCTCGCGACTGGATAGTATCATTTAGCGACCACGCGGACTTCAACCAACTCCTTGAATATGTTGAGGAGGCGAGACCCTCTTTTCTAGTAGTCGACGCTTATCGAGGAGGAGAGGCCGCCCACGTCTTTGCGTCATACGTAGCGAAGACAATGGGACTCCGTGCTGTTGCACAGCCCTGAGTGCTACAGATATTACCCTACGGAGCACTCGGAGCCGTCTCCCTGGGCGAGGAGGCTGGGGACATGGTAGACGTTAAACACCTAGCATGGCTCTCGAGGCTACGCCTTGACGATGCAGAAGCCAAGGAGCTACAGAAGAGGCTTGACTCGATGCGTAAGCTCATAGACAAGCTTCTTGCCGCACCTACGACGGACGTTGAGCCACTATACCACCCACTGGAGGCTGAAGGGAAGCTACGTGACGACACACCGGCTCCCGGGCTTAGCAGGGACGAGGCATTATCGAATGCTGCAAAGACAGAGAAGGGATACGTGGTTGCACCGAGAACCGTTGAGGAGTAAGCTGGGAATGCCAGGCTAGAAGCGTCTGTAGAGACGCTGTGCCGCCATGATTATTGCCTCTCTATCGCCTGGGCTGGACAGAATGACTCCATCCACAAGCGGTGCTAGCCTTTCTACAACAGTCTCCACATCCTCTACGTTATAGACAGGCTGGTCTCCGAGCATCTCTTTCAGCATGGCTCTGTTCCTATCGCTAGCTATTATAACGTACGCATAGAGCTTCTTCCCATACTTCTTTGCAAGACCGCTTACAGCCACAAGCTTCTCATAGCTATGCAGGCCGCGAAGCACCATATAGAAATCTAATGAAGCATTGAGACGTTGCTCTATCATGCTTAGCGGGTAACGTATGCTTAGCATCGCACCAAGGCTTGGCGACCTGCCTCTGAGCCGCTGCTTGGCCAGAACCGCAGCCTCCTCTACCGTTATGTCCTCCACCTTTACCCCCTCTACCGGATCATCGCCTCTTAGTAGAACAGCTTCTCTAATGTTAGCCACGTGAAGACCCCCAAGAATACTTAGTAAACCTACACGGTTAACATCTATGACCCGTATGTGTGGTATGAACTCTGTGTCACCGTAGATAGCCTTGAAGTGCGCCGCGAGCACAGGAGCACTGGCTATAGGCCTACCCATAGGCACTTCGGGTATGTCGACAGCGTCTACGTTGGCTACCAGCCGGTTCAGATAGCTTATTAACTTCTCACGATTCTTTGAAGGCTCTAACTCAGCTATTATCCTTACCATAACAGTATCGCACCTCCTCAATAGCCCCATTGGAGCAGCGATGTTAGAGCTCTCTCCTTGCTTCCATGCTTATAGGCTGCTAGGCCGGATTTCTCGCAGAATAGCGTCCTCCCAAGGGCACGTTATATACACTATTTGCCCTCAGTTCACGCACCCTTCTAGCCAACGCCACAGCCTTCTCAAGTGCTATCGGCGAGTCGGTTCCATCTATCTTGATAGAAGTGCCGACTATGAAGCCGTCAACTATGTTCCAGTAGAGACCTATGTTATCAAGTGTTAGGCCGCTACCCAGTATGACAGGCTTCCCTGAAGCCAAGGCACGGATAGACGCAACATATCCTGGGTCTGGTGCCGCACCTGTTCGCGAGCCACTAACAACAACTGCATCCATAAAGCCTCTTTCAATGCACTCCCTTACCGCATGCTCAACAGGTGTTAGACCATAGCTATGCTTTACGTCAACATCAGCAAACACAGCAATATACCGCGGAATGCTTAACCTTATGTCCTCGACGTAAGCACCTATGGGCTTCATTATTCCTTCTGGGGTAAGCCTCGTCTCACAATAGCTATTGACGCGGATGAAGCGTGCCCCTCCAGCAAAGGCCGAGGATAGAGCGGCGACACCATCATTGCGTAAGATGTTCACACCCACTATGAGCGAGGTGTTACGCGAAACCTCCCGCACTATAGCCGTCATCAGAGATGCAACAGTGTGGTCACCAGTATATGTCATGTGGAACGGCTTGTCACCGTAGTTCTCAACTATTACTGCATCAAAGCTAGCCCTCTCCAGCTTTAACGCTTCGTTTACAGCATAGTCTATGAGGTCTTCTATGTCTGTGCCAGGCCGCCCCGGTCTATGGAGAGGCGGCAGGTGCACTACACCTATCAACGGCTTAAAGCCGAGAAGTGGCAGTACTCTAGGCTCAGCGCCATCCTCTTTCTTCACTTCTCCGCACCTCGTCTACGTTTGTCATCATCACGCCGCTTCTCGCAGCGGCCACGAGAAACAGTATCTATATAGCTTTATTCATGCCATCCCTTAACGCACGGCCGGAGCGGGCCCCCGCTACACCGCTACGCCATATACGCCTAATACACCCGTTAACTGAGCACCAAGTCATCCACCCTTGGATGAGGAAGCGCTGTCCCCAGGCAGACCGTGCACCCATGGAGGGATGATGCCCCTCCCCCTTTGCCGACGAGCAAGTAGCGAACCTCTCTGGCTATTGGATTGTTGGATAAAATAGAACGCTACGATAGTGCGGCCGTGAGGGGCTTCAACACATCTATTCTCTAATGACTTCTTTGATTATATTGCGTACACGTTCTTCTAGCTTGCTTTCCTGGGTGGCACCTATAATCACATCCGCTATATGACCATTGACGAATATTATTGTTGAGGGTATGTTCTCCACGTTATATCTGTCCGCTATTTCCGCAGCCTTATCCGTATCAAGGTATGCAAAGACTATTCCCTTCTCCGGCGATGCAAGTTTCCTCGCTACACGCTTGAATACAGGAGTATATGCCTTGCAGGGATTGCACCAAGGGGCCGAGAACTCTACCACGACAACACGATACTTTGACAACACCTTGTCGAAATTGTCTTTATCGAGATAGAGCAGCGGGTCGCCTAGCTCACGTTCTATCTCGTTTATCTTCCGCTCGATAGAGGCTATTAGTTTCTTTGCTTCACTTACTAGCGTAGCACTCATTCGGGACCCCCTATGCGTTATCGGAGCTACCCCAAGGCGCTGTATTTATCCTTCAGTATTGCTGCACCTAGCTGCAATTAGGCCAATGTTGAATAGCGCACAACATGCGGCTCTAAAGAGGGTAGAGCCACCAGATTCGCAGATAGGAGGCCACATGCCTCTTTGGGGTGATGAGTTGTGTGCCGTGTCTTCATTGACGAGTTCTATGTTTCTACGAGCTCGCGGTTCGAGGCTGTCGATATCACCGATAGAGTTGAGGATATTGTTCGGAGGAGCGGCATAAGTGACGGTGTCTGTATCGTCTTTGTGCCACACGCGACTGCCGCCATTATAGCTAACGAGGCCGAGCCTGGCCTGATGCAAGATTACCTAGACCTGGTTAAGGAGCTAACCAAGCCCGGATACCCGTGGAGACATAACCGTATAGATAATAATGCCCACGCTCACCTTGCTGCTGCACTCATAGGCCCCTCACGTATCTTCCCCCTATTAGGGGGACGGTGCATCCGCGGAACATGGCAGAACATTATACTCCTCGAGATGGATGGTCCGCGTAGGAGGAGAGTGGTTGTGGAGGTCATCGGCGTAAGGTGACTAGCCTATGCCCAGTGGCGAGCCGCGCGTCTATGCTGCTAGCGTCGACGAGATACTGGCTGGACGCATAACTGACGTCTACTTCACACGCACAAGGCGCATCCTTGAGACACGCGGCATGTGTGATGTCGAGGTACGTGCCGAGTTTCACTCCTATAGCCTGCCTCGTGGCTACGAGTGGGCAGTGTTCGCAGGCCTCGAGGAAGCGCTTGCTATCCTCAAGGGCCGGCGTGTTAACGTTTACGCTATGATGGAGGGGAGCCTGTTTCGGGCGAAAGAGCCTGTCCTGGTCATAGAGGGGCCTTACTGCGAGTTTGCAGAGCTCGAGACCGCATTGCTTGGCGTCCTGCGCCATGAGACCAGCATAGCAACTAAGGCAGCCAGGATTAGGCTTGCCGCCGGCGATAAGACTGTGCTCTTCTTCGGACTACGTTCGCTGCATCCAGCTCTGGCTCCTATGGCTGACAGGGCTGCCTATATAGGCGGTGTTGATGGCGTCTCGGGCACTGAGGCGCCAAGCTACCTAGGCATTAAGCCCCAAGGCACAATGCCACACGCGCTTGTGATAGTCTTTGGGGATCCTAGAGAGGCTTGGCTTGCCTTTGACGAGGTTGTCGAGAAAGACGTGCCACGTATTATGCTTGTGGACACCTTCTACGATGAGCGTTTTGAGGCTCTACTCGCAGCTGAAACGCTTAGAGAGAGACTCTACGGGGTCAGACTGGATACCCCCGGCAGTAGGAGAGGCAACATGAGGCGGATTGTCGAAGAAGTCCGATGGACACTGGATCTGCATGGCTTTAAACATGTTAAGATATTTGTAAGTGGTGGACTCGACGAGGATAAGATACTGGATCTAAGGGACGTTGTTGACGGCTTTGGCGTTGGTACATCTATCGCGTTCCCACCATCTGTTGACATAAGCATGGATATTGTTGAGGTTAAGAGGGGTAACCGCTGGGTTCCTATCACCAAGCGGGGCAAACTGCCTGGAATGAAGCAAGTGTATCAGTGCAGCGAGCATCCTCTTGATAGGCGTATAGTGCCCTGGGGCTCTGTGCCGGGAGACTGCAGCTCAGCCCAACCGTTGCTTGAGAAAGTTGTCGAGGATGGCAGCATAGTCGTTGATCTTCCTAGCCTCAAGGAGATTAGAGACTTCGTTCTCAAGCAGCTTAGAAAGCTTCAAGCCAGCCCGCACGGCGACACCAAGAAGTAGCTCTATAGCCCTCCTATTCAGCATCTCCGCGCTGAGGGCATGTTCTTCCACGACATCATATATCAGAGGATAAGGTCCATCATATATCTGTACAGGCAGGCAGACACCGGGCCCCGCACGAACCCTATCAAGGTCAATAACTATGCAGCACGTGCACGATAAGCAGATCCTTAAAGCATTCTGTAAACCATGTCCGCCCCATAGAGTGCTCCAGCGCCCGCTTCCGCCGGCAGAAGCCGCAGCTAATGTACGTATCTCGAGGCTTCTACTTGGACTCAGCCTCACCGCAAGGGACCCGTATACGTATGTAACGTTACACGAGCCGACCCTAACTTCGAGCAGAGGCGTACATCTATTCTCGCGAAGCTGCAGGACTAGTATCGTCATGCTACTGGACTTGCTCATAACCACGCTATTGATACGTCTCATTTTGACTAGCACAGGCTCGTAACTGGTAGAGCTACAGGGCTTCACGGGCGGCAAGCTGGTACTCAACGTGCCGTAGCGAGCATTTACCTCGCCTGCCGGCCGAGCCTCATAGAACACTACAGTGACGCCATTCTGGTAGGCATAGCTGCATCCATCTCCTTCGCACTCAATATCGCCAGGTATGTCGTCAATAGCCGTGGCCAAGTAGAGGGTGGGGCCCTCGTCACTCCCACCCGTATAAAGCAGGGCTGCGGACGTCTCTTGAGGCTGTACCGTTCTAGATTTGCTGACGCTACCCTCCTTGGCGCCCCTAGTGGTCTTGCGTCCCGCTAGAGGCCTGCCGCCAAGTGCCGCCATACCTGGCTTCTTGCAGGCACTCACACAGCCCAGTAGAGGGGTGTAGGCGCAGCATCTATCGCGGTAGCAGAGAACCCAGACAGGCTTCGCCAGCCCAGCAAGCACAATCTGTTCACGTAGGCTGCGTAGGATCTGTCTTAGGTCCTTTGAGGTGTTCGTTGGCCGGACACATGTAGTCGCTGGGAGAGCTACTATGCCGTGGCTTGTCCAGGCCAATAATGTCCCTGGGTCTAGAGTCTACAAAGGCTCGGGAGGCGGGAGACTCGCTTAAACGGAAGTAAAGAGCGCCGCGTATAGCTAAACCCCTAGAATAGGCCGAGGAAGAGCGTGCATGCTGATGGTTACCGCTGTGCTTTACTTCAGGGAACTGGTTAGATGCCGGCTCGTAGAGAGAGCTAACAGGTTTACCGTAATAGCTGATGCCGATGGGCTTGGCAGGGTACGCGTACATAACACTAATACTGGTAAGCTAGTGGATGTCCTAGTAGAAGGCAGAGAGGCATACTGTACTCCGCTCAGCCGCCCTGTGAAGACAAGGCTTCGCCTTCTTGCTGTGGAGTACGGGAACGGCTATGCATTAGTGGATACACAGAGCCAGGAAAAGGCCTTCATATCCGCACTTAAGCGTGGTCTGATAAGATGGCTACGCGGGTGCAGCATTATCAGACGCCACGTAAAGGTAGAGAACTCGAGACTAGACCTCCTGCTTACATGCCATGGCGGCCAACAAGCTTTCATCGAGCTTAAGAGCGCTATACTCGCCAGCAGTGACGGCGGCGCGCTTTACCCGGACACACCTAGCCCCCGCGGCCGTCGCCACATAGAAGAGCTTGCCCAGCTAGCTAGGCAAGGCTATAGAGCATATCTCGTCTTTATCGCCGCGTTCCCCGGCGCTCGGTACTTTATGCCGAACTGCGGCGTGGACCCTCTTCTCCAGGACTTGTTAGACAAGGCTGTGGCCAGCGGCGTCGTGGTCCGCGCGATTGGGCTAGACTTTGAGCCTGGCAAGGGTGTCGCACGTCTCTATAATGACGAGCTGCCAGTCAAGAGGTGTACAGTGAAGGGAATAGATAGGGGATGATGACGCGAGAAGCTGTATTCACGGGTTACGTGGCGGCGGGGCCGCCCCTTGTGGGGCGGTATGGGGCAGTGGTAGCGGGGGGTGGATTTGAACCACCGACCTCGGGGTTATGAGCCCCGCGGGCTACCAGGCTACCCTACCCCGCTATGCTACCCCGCCACACACCATGTAATGACCCAAACAACGCACCAACCCTTTATTAGGCTTACTCCTATCACCTCAGGCAACAACCAGGGGTGATGTATACACACCCTACTGGGACCACAAGTGTCGCACCAGCCGGGATGACCTAAGTGGCCAGGGCTGACCTCACAGCCGGTAGCGTCAGTGCTCCGCCAAGCTCATCACAGTTTGACGTTCAGCCCCAAAGGTCGCCATCATCCGTACAGCTAAGCTCCAACCTCGAGCCTTCACGTGTAAGCAAAGACCAATATTCCTCGACCGTTGTCACCCTAGACCCATCCCATCCTTCAAGCTTAAGCAGCCTTTCCTTAAACCGGACTCCTCTCGAGAAACCGCCAAGCCCCCTAGACGCGACAACACGGTGACAAGGTATCAAGACGAGACACCTATTAGACTTCATGAACATCCCTATGGCTCTAGGCGAGGACTCCACGAGCTCTGCTAAGACCTTATACGTGACAGCCACACCGGCCGGGACAGCCGAGAGAAGTACATATACATAATCACGCTTTGATCTAGGCTCTCTGAGACATAGAAGACACCTGCTCAGCAGCTTCTCGAAATCACCCTCTCGACTCGCCATATTCGTTCTGCACCAACATAGTCTCATCATTAGCGGCCTGCTAGTACATATTCGGGCCAGCACCGTTTACGTGTAGCATCCTCGGGGGAGCCAATGGAGCAGGGCGTCATGGATTTCAAGCCTAGAACTGTACGCGGGAAAAGATGGAAGCTACGTATTGACGATTTCCCAGAGCCTTATCGGACCCTCTACCGTATGCTCCAGAAGCAGGGCTACATAATAGTAGGAAGACACAGCGTTGTCAAGAAATGCCACTGGACACACGCTGCTATAGTGGAACGTAGGTTCTGCTATAAGTGTAAGTTTTACGGTATAGCCAGTCACCGTGACGTTCAGATGAGCCCATCCGCGCTCTGGTGCTGGAACGCATGTCTGCACTGCTGGCGGCTACGGCCAACAGACAATCTGAGGTGGGACGACACAAAGATACCGTGGGTTGATGATCCCGACCTCATAGCCGAGGGCAGCATAGAGGCTCACCGCGAGAGCCTAATGGGCTACTGGGGACATCCAAGGGCCGACAAGAAGCTCCTAGAGGAAGCTATGGACCCCAAGCATGTAGCCATTAGCTTGACGGGAGAGCCGACACTCTATCCCCGCCTAGGCGAGCTCATAAAAGAGTACCACAAGAGAGGGATGACAACATTTCTGGTCACAAGGGGCGTAAGACCGGACATACTAGCGAACCTCGATGAAGAACCCAGCCAGCTATACATAAGCATTGAGGCATGGGACAAGAAGAGCTACAACTACTTCACAAGACCCCTCGTTCCGCGCGCCTGGGAGCTAACACTTGAGACATTAGAGATGCTGCCTTCCTTCTCGAGCCCGACGGTGATAAGGTTCACGCTGGTTAGAAGCTTTAACATGCACGAAGAGGCCTTGAAAGCCTGGGCAAGGTTCGTCGAAATATCGCAGCCGACATACATAGAGTTCAAGTCATACATGCACGTTGGAGCTGCCAGACACCGTCTATCAAAAACTGATATGCTGAAGCACTTGGAGGTACTAGAGTTTGCCAAGAAGTTCGCTGACATGACAGGCTACAAGATACTCTCACAGCAGGTTGAAAGCCGTGTCGTCCTACTTTCCAGGCTAGACAAGCCAATCATACTGGGCGAGGGCTGTCCCGGCGAGTGGAAGAAGGAGCAGGAAAGGATAGAAACGCTACTTGACCTGCTACGCAAGGGCGCTGACATAGATGAACTCGAGTACAGGATGGTTATAGAGCAGAAGATCTAGGGCTACAAGCCTTATTTCTCCTCTCTGGCTTCTTTCTGCTCCCGGAGGCCATACTTGACTATGAGATCGTAGAGCTTTCGTGCTCTCTTGCTGTACAGCCTTATCGGGGCAGCCGATTTCGGCAACCTTATCTCTACATAGCCTTTCTCGCTGTCAAGCCTCACTTTGCTACCATCAGGTAAGGGGAAGCCTATCACCTGCCCAAAGCCGCCCTTGAATACAATGCCTTTGTCGGTTACACGGTATCCGCCGGGTACTAGCGGTGCAACTGCGTTCTTTCCAGCAGTAAGCCTCCTAACAACCTGGTTAAGGAGGAACATCGCCTCAAATGCTCCAAGCCATACGAGGAATGTTACAAGTCTTGGATCAGTTGATGAGCCAGCTAGGCTTTTCTGGATAGTAGGTATGTACCTGAATATCGCTATATATAGCGGAAAGAGCAGAAGCGGGATCAGCATAGCTTTCGCTTGTCTAGACATTGCTTTTACGTAATCCTCGTCCTCTAGGGCCAGCTCGATGGCCTTGTCTTCCTTGAAGAGAGTCCGGGCCTTGATTATCTCTTCCCTGGAGACTTGGCCAGCACCTCTCCTAGCCCTGAACATGCTTACACCAAATATTAGAGCAAAGTACACTATTATCGCGACAGTGTAGAGCTTTGGCTGGAAAGCCAATACAAGCGCCAACACTATTATGAAAAACTGCCCCATTATTAACATCGTCTTCTCGCTCATAGGCTGCAAGCGTCTACACCCGCCTACAGCGGCTCAGCCCCCGAACCCTAAATATAGGAACTCTGGGAGCTCTCCCCTTGCAGCCCTCTCAACACCACCTAAGTCATTATAATCCGTGGACGTATGCCACAGGCACTGTATTGACGGGCTAGAAGGCCCCAGAGTAGTGGATGAAGAATAAGCCTCGCCGAGCCCCTATGAGGAGGAACCCTCCACTGATAAGAACGAACCAACAACGTACGGCTCTGCGGTGAAGAAGGCGTCCTATACTGAGGGGCCGTGAGGAACAGGGCTGAGCGCTGACACATAAGCAACATGTTACGGGGCCTTCGGTCGTGGACGGGCCCTAGCATCTCCCCGCACGGCAGTGCAGGGTCCTACTAGGCCTGCGTGTCACCACATCGGCCCCTAGTTTCTGCTCCTTGCGGGCTGAACAGGTAAAGGCCGCCAGCGTATATGGTTTCCCGGGGCGTCTGAAGCAGACTAGCCCAGAGGATACTTCATAAAAGCCTATAGACCCCCTGAGGCTGTGGCCGTCTCTATTGACGGCTGGCGCCGCCGTAGCTCAGCCGGCAGAGCACCGGCCTCGTAAGCAGCCCGTGGTGTCCGCGGGTTCCGAGGGAGCCGGGGGTCCCGGGTTCAAATCCCGGCGGCGGCTCCACGCTGCGGGCCTTGGCTCGGCTCCCTTATCCCTCTAGGCCTTAGCCCGCTACGACACCCTTATTACGCGCTGCACAGTCATACAGTGGAAGGGCGATGAAGCGAGTCATGCCTGCTGACAAGTGATGCAGAGCTACCCTGGGGTAGCTGAGCCTCCTTTACCGTCTTAGGACATGCCCCGGGACGGCCAATAAGCGAATATTTCGTGTCTGCTTCTCTGAATCGCCTCATCCTGGGGGCCGAGTGTGGATAAGCCGCATCACTGGGTGCCTGGCATAGCTGAGCGCAAACGCCAGCTAGACGCTATAGGCGTCTCTGACCCGCTCGAGCTATATCGTGATGTACCTTCAGAGCTTATTCTCTCAGAGCCGCCGAGGGTCGGTTATGGGCGCGTACTTTCTGAGGAGGAGCTCCGCCGTATCGCTCTCAAGCTTGCATCGAGGAATAGGCTGTATAGAACTCCGCCGCCATTTACTGGCGGAGGCTATTGTCCGCATCTTGTGCCCTCTGTGGTTGACTATATTGTCTCTAGGGGCGAGTTCCTAACGGCTTATACGCCGTACCAGCCAGAGATTAATCAAGGGCTGCTGCAGGCGCTCTTCGAGTACCAGAGCCTCATAGCAGATCTTGTAGAGCTAGAGGTCGTGAACTCTTCGCTCTATGATGGGAGTACTGCTGTGGCCGAGGCAGCTTTGATGGCTCTGCGCGTGACACGGAGGCACAGGCTCGTAGTGGCTTCAACTCTACATCCAGAGTATATGGCCGTTCTTAGGACGTGGTTGCTCGGCAAGAACGTGGAGCTCATAACTGTACCCATGATGGAGGACACCTACACGATAGATATTGATGTGCTCGAAAGACTTGTTAACAATGAGACAGCGGCTGTTATTGTGCCCTCGCCTAACTTCTATGGAGCGCTCGAGCTTGAAATGGAGCGCATAGCGGACATCGCCCATAAGCATGACAGCCTCTTAGTACATGTCTTTGAGCCGTTGAGCCTTGGGCTCGTGAAACCTCCAGGAAGGCTTGGCGCCGACATCGCCGTCGCAGAGGGGCAGCCGCTAGGGCTAGGCCTCAACTATGGCGGGCCGGGCTTAGGCATAATGGCTGTGAGATGGGATCGCAGGCTTCTACGCCAGCTGCCTGGAAGACTCATAGGTATGACGCGCGACGTTGACGGACGACACGCGTTCACAATGATATTGCAGACTCGCGAGCAGCATATTAGGCGCGAGAAAGCGACCTCCAACATTACGACGAACGAGGCACTTATGGCTGTACGGGCTGCCATCTTCATGGCGCTACTTGGCGGTAGCGGTCTAAGGAGGCTGGCTAGGACTATCTGGCTCCGAAGCCATTACCTTGCTAAGAGACTTGCCGAGTCCCTTAACGCGTATTCACCTCTCTTCACTTCGCCCTTCTTCAAGGAGTTTACTGTGCGCTTTAACGTAGACTACGAGCCTGTCTACAAGAGGCTTGCAGCAGAGGGGCTTCTGGCTGGCCTACCCCTAAGAGCGAGGTACGGGCTAGGCTCAAAAGGTGACGCTATTTTCTGCGTTACCGAGCTTCACTCTATGAAGGATATAGACATGCTTGTGGACAAGCTGGCCTCAACCCTGCAAGACTAGTATCAAGGTGTTGCTCCGTGCCACGCGAGTGGAGACAAGCTAGATGGGACGAGCCGCTTATCCATGAAATAGGTAGTATCAACTCTCAGGGCCTAGCCATACCTTTTGCCGACGAGGACAATATTCTCGAGAAGATAGTTGGCGCGCCGGAGAAGCAGCTGGGCCCCCTAGCTAGGGGCGAGGAGCTGCAGCTGCCGGGGCTTCCGGAGAACGTCGCGCTTAGGCATTTCACGCGCCTGACCCAGATGAGCTATGGCGTTGACACTGGCCCCGTCCCGCTCGGCTCATGTACAATGAAGTATAACCCGCGTATAAGCGAGGAGCTCGTCGCCACAATGAGTATCCAGTGGCTCCATCCGTATCAGGACGAGGATACCGTGCAGGGCTTGCTTGAGGCGCTGTGGCTCCTTGAGAGGTGGCTGGCGGAGCTCACGGGGATGGATAGGTGCAGCCTGCAGCCTCCCGCCGGCGCAGCAGGCGAACTAGCGGGGGCATTAATGATCAGAAAGTACCATATTGACCGTGGCGACGTGGAACGAGTTGAGATGCTAGTGCCGGATTCGGCGCATGGCACGAATCCGGCAAGTGCCGCGATGGCGGGCTTCCGGATAGTGAAGATACCTACAGGTAGCGATGGTACAATGGACTTAGAGGCGCTTAGGGCGGTTCTAGGCAAACGTACAGCCGGTATAATGTTGACGAACCCGAATACGCTTGGCATATTCGAGGATAGGATACTTGAGGTTGCTGAGCTTGTGCATGGCACCGGAGGCCTCCTCTACTATGATGGTGCCAATCTCAACGGTATAATGGGTATAGTGAGGCCCGGCGACATGGGGTTCGACGTAGTCCACTTGAATATCCATAAGACGTTCGCCGCCCCCCACGGGGGAGGAGGTCCGGGAGCTGGTGTTGTCTGCGCTAAAGGCGAGCTAGTAGACTATCTTCCCCGCCCTCTGCTGGAGAGGGATAGCGACCGTTTCTACTGGGATTATAGCTGCGAGCGCTGCATAGGCAGAGTGAGGGCTCTCTATGGGAACATTGTGCCCCTGCTGAAAGGCTTCTTCTACATAGCTGCGCTGGGCGGCAAAGGCTTGAGAGAGGCCGCGCTACAAAGCGTCATCAACACGAACTACTTCGTCTCTTTGATGAAGGGTGTCAGAGGCTACGAGCTCCCCTATGGCCCAGAAAAACCACGCAAACACGAAGTGGTTCTCTCAGCGCTGCCGCTTAGGAGAGAAACCGGTGTCACGGCAGGCGACGTGGCAAAAGCCCTGCTAGACCGAGGCCTCCACGCGCCAACCATGTACTTCCCACTAATAGTCGAGGAGGCCTTGATGATAGAGTTCACAGAGACAGAGCCCCCTAGCGTTATAGAGGAATATGCTGCCGCGCTTAGGGAGATAGCAGAGGAGGCATACAGGGACCCTGAGAGTGTTAAGGGAGCACCCATGAACACGGCCGTCAAGCGTGTCGACGACGTATACGCCAATCACCCGAGGACGGTTACACCAACATATAGGGTCTATCGGCTCCGCAAGGAGGGCAAGCTAAGCTGACCGCGGGAGTTCTCCATATATCCGCTTTATTAGTTTAATCAGTTTTGGGGCTAGCCTCTTGACAACGTCTCTGTTTACTGACGTTGCCTTCGGGCATTCCGGGTCTACAGTAACTTCTCCAGACTCTACATCATAGACGAGCGGGTAGAGCCTACAACCCAGAGGCCGCCACTGGTAGATACGGCACCGGCCCGTCTTGGGGTCTAGGAACACGCAGTGACCATCAATGTTCCTAAGATACCATACGCCATCCGGGCCGCGTTCAGCGAAGTCCTCCAACCTATAGCCTAGCGACGTTATTCTCCTGATGTCCTCCTGTGTTAGCGGCATATGTGTCTCGTAGCAGCATTTCGCGCAAAACCTTCCGTCAGGAAGCCTACAGTCTATGCGGAGGGCTGCATTAGCCTCCTCCTCTTCGTCTTCTCGCGACTCTCGGAGGGTTCGTACGGAGCGCCCTCTCAACCTCTTCTCGGCTAGGCGCACTCTGTGCACCCCTGCGTGTCACCTTTATCCCGGCAGCAATTGAGGCCGCTTGAAGCGCCTTAGCCGGGTCACCCGTTCTGAGCAGGTAGACGTTGAATGCTGCTATGAACACGTCGCCAGCCCCCGTTGTGTCCACAACCTGGCCCGCGCGGTAAGCCTCAACTATGTAGGCCTCTTCGGCTGTGACTAGAACGGCGCCTTCGGCGCCTCTCTTAACCAAGATCATGCGGAGCCTGCCGCCCAGCAAGTCCCTTGCTACATCTATGTTGTTGGTGCCTGCTATGTGGCGGTACTCGGCGCGATTGAGGACAAGGATGTCGCTACACTTCCTTGCGGCTTCTACTACCTTATCAGGATACCTCGACGTATTTGAGGCGCCTGGGTCGTAGCTTGTGAAATCCGCAGCGACACTACTGCACACACGTTGAAGCACGTCGGGCCCACGGCTGGCCACGTGAGCCACGTTGAAGCTTCCCTGTGCCTCGTCGCCCCGTAGTAAGTTGTTTGCACCCCTCATCGTTATCATTGTTCTCTCGCCGCCTGCTGTAACGAGGACAATGACCAGACCCGGCATCTGGTCATCATGTATCTTTACATAGTCTAGACTTACTCCCTCCCTGCGGAGCCTGGCGGTTATTCCGAGCTCTTCAAGCAGGCGTCCCGTGTGGGCCACCAGGTAGGGCTGGTCTCCTAGACGTGCAGCCGCTACCGCATAGTTCGCGGCTGCACCGCCGGGCCCGATATAGGCGTCCCTTGCTATTGCGTTCTCATCAGGGCCTGGGAGGCTTTCGACCACAATATACATGTCCAGGTTAAGATTACCTACTGACAGATGTTTCGCCACAGTTTATTCACCCTTCATGTCACACAACGCTACTCTCTGGAGGGCTTTGGGTGAGGCTTTGCACGGGTATAAAGACCGGCTGGTTGGCACTGTTAGCTCTAAGATCGGGCACAAGGGAGGCGGAGGAGAGGGGGCAGCAACATGGCTAAATGGATAGTCGCGTCAGCATGGCCTTACGTGAATAATGTCCCGCATCTAGGGAACCTGGTTGGCTCCATACTGTCTGCCGACGTGTACGCCCGCTATCTAAGACTTCGCGGCGAGGATGTCGTGTTTGTGAGCGGGAGCGATGAGCACGGAACACCTATAGAGATAGAGGCTATCAAGCGCGGCGTCCACCCAAAAGAGCTGACCGATCAAGCCCATGAGTATGTCTCAAAGCTATTCAGGGAATACATGATAAGCTTTGATAATTACACGCGCACAGAGAACCCCGTACACAAGGAGTTCGTACAACAGTTCTTCATGAAGCTGTACGAGAACGGCTACATCTTTGAACAGTACGATACATTGCCCTACTGTCCCCGTGACAAGATGTTCCTCCCAGACCGCTTTGTTGTAGGAACCTGCCCCTACTGCGGCTACCCGAAGGCTCATGGTGATCAGTGTGATAACTGTGGCCGTCTACTACACCCCACTGAACTCAAGAACCCGCGCTGTGCTATATGTGGCGGCCCCGTGGAGTTTAGGAAGACCAAGCACTGGTTCTTTGACCTACCTAAGCTACAGGACCGTATACTGAGCTGGTTGCGCGAATCCACTCTACCTCCAAACGTCAAGAACTATAGTATCAACTGGGTCGCAGAGGGTTTGAAGCC
>JAMOSW010000041.1 GCA_027062725.1 Pyrodictiaceae archaeon
CGGCGAGGCGCTCAACTCGTCGATGCCACGTATCTATAGTGTGATAGACGTCCTCCGCCTGGTGGAGGAGCGCTGTGGGCCGCGGCCGCTCGAGGCTTGGGGCGCGCTGCTGCCCCACGTGGAGGAGTTCAACGTGACCAGGGTCCTGGGGGCCCCCGGCTCGCTGCTATCCCAATTGCCGGGCCTCGTGTCCACGTGCTCATCTGCAGCTCCAGGGGGCTCCACGCTTCCCGAGCCTGATAGGGCCTTGTCGCCGCAGACCTTGAGCCGGGCCGGCGGTGAGGAGGGCGTGTCTGCTGTCGGTGGCTCGTCCTCCTCCTTTCCTGTGTCTGTCGTCGGCACGGTGTCGTCGGGGTCTTCTGTTCCCCGCGGTTGGGGGGTTGGGGGTGCTGTGCTGGCTCTGCTGGTGGTGGCTGCTGTGGTGGCGGCTAGGCGTGGGACGTAGACGGGCGCGGCTTGGCGTCCTCTCTCCGAAGACTAATATGCTGTTTAGTCCTCTTAATTTTTGTATTTTTGTTTATTAAACAGATTTTAGTGTACAATACTTCCATCATGATAATTATATAGCACCCTTGAGCATTAAATAATAAGTACCCGCACAGCGCCGAGTAGAGGAGAAACTATCCTTAACATGGGGCCCTCCCCGGGGACTGTACAGCCACCCAGGGTAGGGGGCATTGAAGGTGGTGCACGTCAACCATGCCAAATAAGCCCATGCTTGTCTTCTGTCTACGCAGGATGCGGTGCCCAATAGTAGAGCTCATGGCTACCGCAGCTGCCCGCGGTTCCTCCTGCTCGGGCAAAGGTAACGGCAACGGCTCACCTATCCACCTGCTTCCCTCAATACCGCCGCTCGCTGCCCGCATTCTCCGCGTGTCCCAGTTCCCAGACCAGGGCTACGGCGAGCTATGGATACGCGTGAGCGGGGGCAAGGAGGCTCTCCGCGCCTTCTCTGAGGCCCTCGCCAGCGCCAAGGGAATATACCACCAGGTTATACACGAGAACAAGTTCAATAAGGTAATCAGGATAGTCATCGGCCATGATGTTGAGAGTGTCTGTCCGGCCGCGAAGAGCGGCGGCTGCCCCCTGAACCCAGTCATCCCCGGCGCGATGGTGAAGAGCGTGCTGCTGCTGCCGCAGGGCGTGCTCTACGAGCTCTTTGTTGCTAGGAGCAACGTGCTTCAAACGTTGAGGAGTGAGATGGGGTGCGAGATACTCGACGCCCGCAGCGTTGACGAGATGGACTATATGTTGACCGAGAAGCAGGAGCTTGCGCTGATATACGCCTACCTGCGGGGCTACTACAACTTTCCTCGCAAGGTGAGCCTCAAGGAGCTAGCTAAGCGGCTCGGCATCTCGGTCTCGACGCTGGCCGAGTTCCTACGCCGCGCAGAGGCCAAAGTCGTGGAGGCCTATGTGCGGCACGAGCTCCCGCACTACATGGCGGCGATAGCCCTCCACGGTCCACAGTGTATAGAGGCCATCGAGCGAATGATAAGCGGGAACAAGCGCGAGACGGAGCCAGAGGTGCAGGTGGTAAAACCCAGGCAGGTGGCGCTCGAGCCCGCCTAGCTCCTCCCCGCGGGGATCCAGGGGAAGCCCGGGCCGCTGCGGCGCCGTGTTCCCCATTCTTTCTTCTCTTCTACCGGAAGAGCCTCTAGCCCTTCTTTATCCTCCTAGATAGGCTCAGCCGCCAGTAGCTAGAGGTGGGCTCATGGTGGCTAACGTGCTGCACGCGGTTGCAGCGATGGTCGCCAAGGATGTGCGGGTCGATATGAGGAGGCGGGTGGAGGCTTCCTCGGTGGCGGTCTTCGCGGTCGCAGCTGGCGTGCTCTCCTCCTATATTATGGGCGGCGTAGCAGGGATAAGCCCTGCGGCTGCCTCAGTGTCCGCCTCTCTCGTGATGGTGTTTCTAGCCGTGTTCGGCAGCTTGGCGGGTTTTGTGAGGGAAGCAGACCGCGGGACTCTTGACGGGCTGCGGCTGGCCCCCGTGGGGCCGGAGGCAGTCTACCTGGCTAAGCTCGCCTACACCTACGCCCTCATAGCCGTCTCAACGCTGATCTACCTAGCTGTTGTAGCCATATTCGGGGGCCTCGGCGAGGCCCTCTCCCCCGCCTCGCTAGCAGCGACCCTAGCCTCGTGCCTCTACATGGCGGCCGCGAGTAGCCTCACGTCGGCGATACTCGTGTTCAGCGAGGCCAGAGGAGTCCTCATGCCGGTCATGGTAATGGTGCTTGTTCTGCCCTTCATACAGCTAGCCGCGCCTGTAATGGTCGCAGCGTACAGCGGCGCCGGCTCAGCTGCCGGCTCCCTAGCCCTAGTGCTTGCCTCCACGGGCTTCATCTCTGTCGCCACGTGGCTCTCCCGCTACATCCTCGAGGCCGCATAGGCCGCCATCCCGGCACACCTCGCCGGCCACGAGGTCCGCGACCTGGAGCCCCGGCTCCCGGACACTGCTCGCCATCCTCACCCTCGCCACCCTAGTGCCCAGCTCCTCGCTGCGTTGGCGCACACGGGCTAGCCCCCTTGTCGTCGAGCAGGCAGTCATCTAGGACCAAGCAGATCTGCCATGCCCAGACCAGTCCCTACCACGGCCTGATTCTCGCCTCCCGTGTGAACACGCCCTACCCCTCTCCCTGGTACAGCTGCAGCTCCTCCAGTGCGCGCCGCGCAGCTCTGCGGTCAGCGAAGCAGACGACACAGTGACAGAGCCGCCCGTCCCTCGCTGACTTGTGCGTATGTGGCCTTTGACGTTGTTTATGCCGGTGCCCTATCTTGTGTGGGGCCCGATTTTTCACGGACAAGCCTAATTAGAGTGTTAGAACCATGGCCGGTGCGTTATTGAGCGTCCTGTGTCCGGCGCTGCCCTCCCTTGACGCATGTGGCGCCTGGGGCCCTCGTGGCGGTCCCTGGGCGTGGCTATTGAGCATGGTGGTGTAGCAGAGTATGGCCTCTAAGAGAATGAGGCTTGACCTGCGTAGCTTCCAGAGGCAACGTGTCGCCGGCGTGGTCGTGATCGCTGTCTCTATATTCGCTGCGCTGGTGGCGGCCTACTTTGTGCACCGGGAGGCGGGCATAGCGAGGTACTATCTCGACACGGGTAGCAGCGAGATACCGAGTAAGGAGATGTTCGACAAGATTATATCGGAGAGCAGGAAGCCCGTCGCGGTCATGTTCGAGAGCTATACTTGCCCTGTCTGTGAGAGGATGTACCCCTACTGGCGCGTCCTCGAGGAGCAAAGCGAGAACCTACCAATAGACTTCTACCACGTGTATTTCAACCAGAAGACAGCTGAGGTCTTTATAAGGTATGGTATAGAGGAGACGCCTACATTCATAGTATTCGTCGACGGGAAGCCGGTCGCGCGCCACGTGGGCGCCTTCATGGCGGAGGCTGGGAACGTCTCCGACGTGATGCTCAGCTGGGCGCTCGCAGCGGCCCAGACCGCGCCCTCCACCCCGGAGGGGTACGCTAGGGAGGGCCTCAAGATATTCAATACGAGGTGCGCCTCCTGCCATGGCAGGCTCGAGGGCCTGGACCACGCCTCTATAGAGAAGTGGCTCGAGGAGGGCTCTAAGACCACGACGAACCAGATGAGTATCACTGCGTTCCCTGCGCTCGCAGACAAGGTCAGGAAGGCCGTAAGCGAGGGCAAGTACCTCCATGAGCTCTACACTAACGGCTTCAGCGGCTTAATGGAGGCAGTCCGCAGCATGAGGAGCTATGTGCCGGATCTCCTGCAGCACGAGATAGAGCGCACAGCCTACCTCCTTGACTACGTGACCGCAGTGCTTGAGAACCGTACACCGCCGGTGTTCCCCTGGATGAAGCTGGCTAACACGACCCCAGCATCCGGCCTGGCAGTAGGCAATGCGACCGGAGAGGCCAGCCCCATAAAGGGGGAGGAAGAGGCAGCCACTGGGGCCTCGATGGCGGGCCTTGTCGCTGCGTTGACCGCGTTCGCCAGCGGCTTCGTCGCGGTGGTCTCCCCCTGTGTGCTGCCCCTACTGGTCACCCATGTCAGCGTCGTGGCTAGCTCTAGGCGCGGCCTGAGCACGGCTAAGTGTGTTGGCTGCGGGGCTGCCGCCGCGGCGACGACGATAGCTGTTGGCGTGTTGTTCCTCGTGCTCGGAGGCTTTGTCGCGTCCGTGCAGCAGCTGCTTCTCATAGTAGTGTCGGTGGCTGTCCTCGCCGCGGGCCTGGCAAGCCTGCTGGGTGTCCCAGTCGAGCTCCAGGGGCTCGTCTCTAGCCGCCGCGGAGGCCTCATGGGGTTCTGCGCTGTCTACGGGTTCCTGGCGCTCCAGTGCAACCTGCCGCTAGTCGTCGGCGCGCTGCTGCTGGTCGCGGGCCTCGGCCTCAGCCTCGGAGGCGTGGTGGCGCTGCTGGCCCTGGCGCTGGGCATAGGTGCGCCGCTGGCCGCGCTGACCTGGCTAGTGGCGCGCGGCGGGAAGGCGGTGGCTGACAAGCTGCTAGCCAAGAACGAGATGTTGACCCGCGTAGGCGGGGCGTTCATGGCCGTTGCGGGGCTTTACCTGCTGCTCCATAGTTTGAGCCTGGTCTAGGACACTGTTTTATGGAGGGGCCGTGGTTGGGCCCGACAAGCCTGCATATAGTCGTCCCCGCATTGGGGCCGTCATGTGTCTGTATGGAGGTATGGCTCGGGTAAGAGGTGCGGCTCGGGAAGGGTGGTGTGTGCCTTGCCGGCGTTGGCTATCCACTATACGGGTATGCTGCCTCTGGCAGCGGCTGTGCTCGCTGGCGGCGCAGGCCTAGCCGCTGCTAGGAGAGAGAGCCGCAAGTACTTCCAGGTAGCTGTGGCGGCGTCCGCGATAGCGTTTCTAGCGCTCATAGCGTATGGTCTACCCCAGTGGGGGCAGGGGGCGCTGCCCTACCTGGCCCTGGCTGCCGCCCTCTTCGCCGCGGCGGTCGGGCTGGGCTTCTACTGGAGGGGTGAGCCCTACCGGCTACTCCGGTACAGCGCCCTGCTCCTGGCTGTCGGCTGGCTAGTCTACTGGGTGCCCTTCGTCACGCTCGACTTCAGCCTCCACGAGGTCTTCTGGAACACTTCTCCGGGGCTCCCACTCTGGATGAGATTCGCGGCTGCCTGGAGCGGTGGCGGCGGCAGCCTCTTCCTCTTCGCGTTGATAGCCGGGCTTGGCAGCCTGTTCCTCCTCCGGGGCAGGGAGCGGAGCAACCTACTGGTGGCGGGCCTAAGCCTGGTGATAGTCGCCGGCTTGGCAGCTGCTGCGTTGAATGATGCCTTCACACTGCTCGAGACAAGGCCGGCTAGCGGTGCAGGCCTAAACCCGCTGCTGAAGAGCCCCTGGCTCTACCCCCACCCCCTGACCACATTTGGCGGCTATGCGCTGCTCGCCGTTGCCGGCGTAGGCCTCCTCGCTGGCGCGTCGAGGAGAAGGAGCTGGGCGGTCTACGAGCTAGGCTGGGCGCTGCTGACCGTGGGCATAATGCTAGGTGCGTACTGGAGCTATGAGACGTTCGGCTGGGGCGGTTACTGGGCCTGGGACCCCGTCGAGACCAGCGAGTTAATGGTTTGGCTCGCGGCGACAGTGTTGCCGCACTTCATTGTCGTGGCGTCAGCTTTTGAGGCGTTCCTAGCCTCCTTCATGGCCTCCACCGTGTTTCTGGCAATGTTTGTAACGCGTACCGGCCTTAGCCCGCTCCACAGCTTCGCCGCCCCCGGCGTCGGCGCGCTAGTGCTCCTGGCGACGAGCCTCGGCTTCCTTGTCTACGGCGTCTACAGGCTAGCGCTCGACGCAGTGCTGGGCGTAGAGCAGCTGGCTGCCAGGATACGTGGCCGCCGCCTCTACGACGTCGGCATGGCTGTGGCCGGCCTCGCTCTGCTGGCCTCCGCGGTGTTCGTGTTCGCCAGTCTATTCGTCCCTTCGCTCCTCGTGGCAGCCGGCCGTGAGGTAAGCGTGCCCCAGATGGCCGCCGGCGTGCAGTACTTCCACCCAGTGCTCTACCCGCTGCTCCTAGCCATGCTCGCTGCCATACCCGCCGTCTTCCTAGGCGACTGGCTCGGCTGGAGAGGCTACGCAGCCCTCACTCTCACCACGGCAGTGACGGGCGCAGCCCTCGCAGCGGCGGTCTACAAGGGCGTACTTGACCTGGCCCCAATGAGCCCAGCCTCAACCAACGTGATGATGGCGTTCGGGCTTCCATGGGCAGGGCTGGCCGCTGCCGCGACAGTGGTGTACCTCTACCTCCGTATACGCCGAATCGGCAAGATAGTGCTCGTCCGCGACAAGATGGCCCCAATGAGCCTGCTCCACCTGGGCTTGGCGGTGACCGTGATAGGGGTCCTACTCAGCGGCACCTACGCCTTCAACGAGGCCTACACGTGGCAGCTCAGCATCAAGCCTGGCGAGACGATAACCCTGCCCGGAGGCTACAACCTGACATTCGAGAGCTACACGTTTGGGCTGAGCGACGCAAAGGTAGACATATTCACAAACTATGTGGGTAGGAGCCAGGTCTACTTCTGGGCCTGGCAGGGTCTCCATGCCCTAGCCTTTGACCTGGGCCACATACTGCAGCTCTACAGCAAAGGCAAACAGATGTTCGAAAACAACGCTACCGTGAAGGCGCTCGCGGAGCTCTCCAGGGCAAGTCCCTTCGAGGTAGACCGTGTTAGCGAGGAAGTCGACGCCGATATCTACATGCTCGTCTTCGATGTGCCTGGAGGCAATGCGACGCGGACAAAGCTCTACAGTGGTCTACTCAACCTAACCTTCGAGAAACCAATGTTCCAGGTAGGTTTTGACATAAACAGCGACCCCGAGACCCGGCTGCCAGTAGCAGTGGCGAACGCCGCAGTAAACGTTGACTATATGAAGGCGGTTCTGGGCGGCAACGCGACACTGAAGGACCAGAAGATAGGCATACACCAGGCGCTCGAGATAGTCTTCAAGAGGCCGTTCTCGGTGAAGGTCAACGGCACGCTCTGGGTCGACGTTGAGAAGGCGACGCTCTACTCGGAGGCCCTTGTGCGAAGCGGACAGGGAACCCCGATAAACATAACCGGCGGCACGATAGCAGGCAGGAATGTCCTCGTAGTATTCACTGGCACGCTGCACTATGGTAACGTGTCAGTAAAGGTTCCGCTGCAGCTAGGCAATGCTGTGGCGACGTATATACTCATAGAGGAGAACCCTGGTGCCCTTGCGCTCATACACGAGATGAACCAGACGGGCTTGTACCAGCTGCTGGCCGACCCCGCCAAGGTGCTCAACCTGACAGTCTCCGAAGCGTGCCTTGCAGCACCCAGCGGCTGTGTGGGCTACGTCGCGGCTCCCAAGACAGTCCCAGAGACAGCCTGGCTTGACGTAAAGCTACGTGTGGACACAGGCCACGGCAGCCGCGACATGAACGTGAGAATAAGGTTCGAGGCCTACGGCGAGATACAAGGTATACATGGCCTAGTCTCTAAGGTTGTCCACCCGAGCGTCGGCCTAGACGACGTCTACGTCGTGGTGAGTCCGCCGGTGAAGCAGGGCGAGCTTAGCAGGGCTCCCTACCATGAGCTCATGCTGTACTATCTCCACGAGGTGTACAAGCAGCTGACGCCTGAGAAGCGGCTCGCGCTGACAGCGCTGATGGCCTCAGGCTACAACCTCGACCACCTAAACCAGCTCGGCTTCCAGAACCCACAAGCATTGAGCCTCCTCGAGCAGAGCATAGTCGACCTCTACATCTCCGCCGTCAAGTACAGCCCCGAGAACTCGATACTGAAAAACGAGGGCCTAAGCATACAAGTGAAAGTTATCCCGGCCGTGCGGCTAGTGTGGTTTGGCCCGGTGCTGATGGCGCTCGGCGCAGTCTACGCCGCCGTGGTGGCGGCATACACGGCGCGCAGGGCCAGGCAGGGCTGACCCTCCCCGTTTTTAACGCCGAGGCGGCCTCCTCGGGGGCCCTCTTGAAG
>JAMOSW010000042.1 GCA_027062725.1 Pyrodictiaceae archaeon
GGTGAGCCAGGCGTAGTCCATCCAGACGTGGCTGGTGTACATTGCGGCGAAGCCTTTGGGGCCGTTGCTGGCCGCGGCCTGGACGAGGGGAAGCCCGACGGTTGCCCACCAGAGGAGGAAGTAGGGGTTGAAGGCGGTCAGCGCCATGCCTGTGGTCAGTGCGCCTAGGGGGGTGTTTGCTATCGCTGCAGCAGCGAGGTCTATGGGCGGTTTGCCCCTGAGTATCGCCAGGGCCTCCGCGGCGAGCCCTAGAGCGAAGTAGGCTATGAAGGCCGCCACTGCTAGGGCCATTGGCTTCTCGTATCGCCGGGCTGTGTTTACGAGCAACTCGGCCCACTTGGTGAGGGCGGCCACGTAGGGGAGCTCGAACAGCATGTGGCCGAGGGCGATGAGAAGGCCCGCCGTGGGGCCCAGGACGGCGCCCGCGGCGACCGCGCTCGCCGAGAGAGGGCCAGGGCTGAGGGCGCCGCTGGGCGTCACCATGAGGGTCTCGACTATGACGCGGCGCAGGTTTGCCCTCGTCTCGGCCACGGCCTGGGGCCCTCCGTCTTCGGGGGGCTTTGTTAGGCACATTCCAGGCTTTTTGGCTCCCCTTTTTGTCTACTGGTTTTGATCTATTGTTCTCTGCTGCCGCGTGTTGAGGCTTTTTAGTTTTGACGCCTCCTCTATTATCATCTCTATTATCGTCTTTGATGAGTACTGAGTGCCTATGCTTGTTGTCCCTTTGTCTCTCGCTTATCGCTGAGCTCTACGAAGACGGCGTCAGCTGCCCCTTCTTGGGTTGATGTTGTCCTCTTGTAGGTTGTGGGCACGTGGGCTGCTATTGGCCTGTGACCGGCTCCTTTTGGTTCTTTTACCGGCGACGTATGTATTGAATGTATGTATTGGTCCCATGTGATGGATGGTGGCTACACAGACAGCCCCAACATCTTTACCCACCCTTTACTCTTTGCATAAACCTATGGAGAGTGAAGAGAGTGATATCGCTATTACATGTAGTCTCTTTACGGCTCTCGCTGAGAGCCTGTAGTCTTCAGTCTACGCTTTGCGCCATACAAGTACGCCCTTCTCCACTCTTCGCTCTGCCTGGCCCTGCTCTGCTAGGTGGTGGAGGAGGGCGCGGGTGGTTGGGGCGAGTATGCTGTATGCCCGCTTGCTTCTCGCGTAGCCTGTGAGCTCAGCCAACCTCATCGCGGCCTCGTCTCCCGTGAGCCACTCGTCGGAGTCGAGGGCTGAGAGGGCGAGGCGGAGCATCTCCCTGATCTTCTCGATATTCATATCTATGAGTTTCCTGGCCTCCTTCTTGCTGGTTGCTGGCTCACCGTGGCCGGGGATGAGGGCATCGGGGTCGAGGCCGCGGAGTCTCTCAAGGGTCTGGAGCCAGGCGGTGGTGTCTGTGTGGTAGAGGAGGGGGGTGTCGCGGAGGTACACGGCGCCGTAGACCGCGTCGCCGGCGACGAGTATCTTCGCGTCGGCGTGGACGATGTAGACCATGCTGCCGGGGGTGTGGCCTGGGGCGGCATAGGCGGAGACTCCGGGGAGCGCCATGCCCGGCTCTATGGTGTAGTCTACGCGTGTGCCGGGGCCTAGGAAGTACCTGGTGATGTAGTCCTCGGGTACTGGGCCGGCCCAGCCCGTGGTGGCCATGTGGTTGACGTGTGGGTCCTCGATGAGGGGGAGGCAGGGCCGGGGGGCTAGCACGGTTGCGCCCTCTTCGCGGAGGGCGGCTGCGTAACGTATGTGATCGGCGTGGCCGTGGGTGAGGAGTACTCTCCTTGCGCGCCCGGGCAGCCTCGGAGGCTCCACTGCGGGGTCTATGGCTACCCGGTAGCGTTCCCAGTAGACCGTGTTTACCCCCATCTCGCCCCTGCAGACATGGAGACCATGCAGCTCGGTGCATCCGTC
>JAMOSW010000043.1 GCA_027062725.1 Pyrodictiaceae archaeon
GGCTATTACAACCGCTGCGACGCGGAGCCAGTCGCTGTCACCGGGCTTAGCCAGGTCAAGCAGCTTCTCCACACTCCCGCCGGCCATATACTCCATTATTATTGATGGCGGATTCTTTATGTATATGTCAAAGCTGTTACGTCTTATAGCCAGCTTGAACTTCTCGGCATCAGTATGGATAGCCTTGACACGCACAATGTAGGGGCTCTTAGCACTCAGCTCCCTGAGGCTTGCCCCCTCCCTCTCAAGGCTCTCAATGAGCTGGACAGCCTTCGTCACCGTGCGCCGCGAGTCCTCGGCTTCGACACGGATAGGCTCGGGAAGTATCATCTTCAACGCAGCGAGGGCGCCGGTATCCTCGTCGCGTGCCCGAAACACGATACCGTCAGCACCGACACCGAGCAGAGCCTCTATCCTGTACCCGTAGACGCTGCGGCCGCGAAGGCATTCCTCGAAGAACCGCCTCCACTCGGGGCTGGAGGTACGCGCCGCGAGTTCAACAAACTCACGGAGGCGACGCCCTCTACAACGCGCCGCGACACCGGATGGAGATGCGGCCTGCGCCACGCTGCCCATACGCTGAGCTGCAGTAGTCGCGGCAGCGCCCCTGACACCGGCTTTACCTCGCCGGGCTGGAGGTGAGGGCTTGATCCTTTCCGTGCGCCCGGCCGGGCGCTCGGGCAGTATCAGCTCTCTGCCGGCTTCCTCTCCGCCACCCGCGGCGAGCACTATCGAGGCCGACGCCAAGCCTGCTAGGCCGCCAACAATGGCTGTGGCCAGCTGTGACTGGATTGGGCTGAAGCTCTGCAGGTAAGCAGCTGCCAGGCCACCCGTGGTCATCAAGAGGCCGGCCGCTACGCTCACAGACATAGACGCTAGGCCTAGGGCCACCAGCGGCGAGAGCAGGAAGGCACTCAGACCCGGCACCGCCAGCCGGGCATGCAGCCTCACAACGAGGCCCTCGAGGCCTCCTGGCAGGAGTGTTAAGCCGACGCCCAGCTGTTGCAGCAACGCGAGGTGCTCAACAAAGGTAAGACCCAGGACAAGAGTTGCGAGAGTCGAGGCTAGGCCCCGTACACAGAGCCCCGGCTCGCCACGCCTAAGCACAGCGCTCGCCGCCAGACCGCCAAGCGCCGCACCCAGCGCTAACCGCGTGTCTAGTAAGCCCAGGGCAGCGGCTGCCCCAGCAGCCCCAGCCACGGGCAGCAGCAGGGGACAACCGTAGAGCGAGAGCACGAAGCTCCCCGCAAGGGCGGCAGCGAGTGAAGCCACTAACCCGATCCTCGGATACACTGTGCAGAGCCAGTTACTGCACCCTAACGCTTCTCCGAGGGAGGCCAGGGAAGAGACAGCATAGAGCACCAGGGCAATGAACACAAGTGTGCGGCTAACCTCGCGCAACTGGTTCAACCCCACACGCGCGCGACACGACGTCCCAGCCGTATCCTCTCGATGCTGAAGGAGAGTTTGGCCCAGCCATGCTTTACCGGAGACCCTTATCCGGAGACACTGCCCTTGTATAGGAATACCTTGACAACACCTTCTGCAGCGTCAAGGCCGAGCACGGCCGCAGACTGGCCGTGGTAGAGGCTCGAGAAGACTGTGACAACACCGTACTCTATGTCTGCTAGCTTGATAGAGTCGCCATCGGCGGGCCGTAGCTGTGAACCGTCCCTCAACCAGACATGGGCTCCATCCACGGCCTCGTGTGCACGCACTATTAGGCGCAGCCCATTGGCTTCCATGAATCTCCTCCAGGCCTCGCGGCCGTAGAGGTAGATACCGGGTCCCCGCGGGCTCGGCATGAACCACTCTATTGTGCCCCGCGGATCGTTCCAGA
The DNA here is from genome assembly GCA_027062725.1 of Pyrodictiaceae archaeon. Classification (GTDB taxonomy): domain Archaea; phylum Thermoproteota; class Thermoprotei_A; order Sulfolobales; family Pyrodictiaceae; genus QNYQ01. The sequence continues at coordinate 1,841 of JAMOSW010000043.1, forward strand.
GCAGCTGCATTGCTATCTTATCGCTCGGCTCAGCCGCTTCCTCACTGCCCTTTATCTCGCCGAGCCTAGTCTCTATCTCGTTAATGCCTATCGGCTCCTCGGGACGGTAGCTACAGACCTTGCATGGCACGCCTCCATGCACTGTCATTACACCGTCGGGTAGGAGGGCGATGAAGGGCATGTTCCTGTATACCTCCTCCACGAGGCTGAGGTAGTCCTCGTTCCTTTTCCTTTCGGCCTCCTCACGGAAGCCGTAGTAGTAGTTCATGAAGAGGCTTTCGTGGTTACCTCTAAGGAGTACGACATTGTCGCGGGAGACTATCTGAGCCAACAGCAGCTCAAGGTTCTCGACACCGCGCGGTCCGCGGTCAACATAGTCGCCAAGGAATACCACGTAGTCATAGCCCTCATCCTCGCCCAGTTTTAGGGCCCACTCGCTGACCTCAGGAAATCCATGTGTGTCGCCGACTAGAAGGAAGCGCTTGCCCTCCAGCCTGAGCACTGGAGGAGTCCTCTTCAGCGCCTCCAGGGCCTGCTCTAGGAGCATCCGCCACTCAGCCACGCGCCTATCCACCCCCGATCCGCAGAGCCTTGTCAACCCCTCAGCCTCTTGGTGGCCTCGCTGGCGAGCCTACGGGTAGCAGCCTCTGCGCTTATCCTCTTGGTGGCCTCTACCTCCTCCACGAGCCTCTTTGTCGACTCTATTAGCTCTATTCTCTTGGTCTGGACAGCGGCCTCTGCAGCCTTCTCGAGCCTCCTTGTCGCCTCGTCTAGCTTTCCTTCAAGCGCAAGCCTCCTAGCCTCCTGCATGTATACTGTGTAGAGGTATGTGTTGTAGACGCCCCGGTCTATTCCATTCAAGAAGTCCTCTTTGCTTGGCGCTGGCTTCACCTTGTAGTCGTATACGTGCTCCTCCCGCCTGCCCGTCGCGGGGTCCTCGTAGCTCACTATTATCCTCGCGACTGTTCCATCGTAGTTTGCCGGTATCTCTACCTCGCCTATGAGCTCTACAGCTTCGTCGCTTATCGCAGGTATGTAGACGCTCGGCTCATCGTAGCCTATGAACTTGGCTTTCCCGGTTACAGCCTCTACGACGATGTTTACGTCCTTTGCCGCCACCTCGGTTACCGCTGCCTCCTCGAATATGCCTACAAGTTCCTCTAAGTTAGCCTCGTCGATATGCACAGCTACACCTTCAGAGATGTCTGCAAGCTTGTTCAGGAGCTCGGCGTTGTAATCCATACCTATGCCTATGAAGACTCCCTTGTAGCGCCGCGGCCATTTGAGCTTCTCGTACTTCTCCGGATCACTTACGTCCGTCGGCTTGCCGTCCGTGAGGAGTATTATGTAGCCCGACTCTTCCGACGCAGACGCTATCCGTAGAGCCTCCTTGAGCGCGTTGTAGAGCGGCGTACCATCCTGCGGCACGAGCCCGTCAATTATCTCGAGGGCTCTACGCCTTGCGTCACGCAGCTTCTCATGAGTTATCTCAACGCGGTAGAAGGGGTATGACGTACCGAAGAGTATTAGTGTAAGGTAATTGTCGTCGTGTAGCTTCTCTATTAGCCTCCTTGCGGCACGCTTGACTGCCTCTATCTTCGCGCCCTTCATAGAGCCGCTTACGTCTAGGAGGAGTATGTAGTGTAGCCCGGCCGCGGGAGCCGAGGCGACAGGGACAAGGTTGACTATGAAGGCGCCACGTATAGGCTTGCTGAAGCTAAACCTGTGGCTCTGCTTGAACTCCACTATCAGAGCCAATACTGTACCCCCCTCTCCTCAGGGGACGTTGAGGCCCCTCCGGAGGGCAGGCTCCGGAGTACCCCCAGGTGGGGCCACGCCTAGCCCGCTGAGCAAAGAGGCCCAACTGATAATACCTCCGGTCATAGTGTTACCGGCTAGCAGGAGGCTGGCCCGCTAGGCTCAGCGGGCTCCGTCTATACAGGTGAAGAGCTGTGCCATGGCGTTGCCCCGTCTGTGGAACCATAAACGACGATGACGCGGAGTTCTGTGTCAACTGTGGCGCACCGAGGCCCGGCGAGGAGCAGGAGGAGGCTGAGAGCCTGACACTCTCGGAGCCTAAGGAGAGAGGCGAGGCACTCCCGGAGAAGGAGGCAGACGCAGAGGGAGACCTTGAGACCATAGCAGAGGAGGCGGAGGGGCCCGCCGAGGCTGCCGAGGAGGTGCAGGGAGGGGAAGAGGCTGCCCCCGAGAACCTCTACTTTGAGATAGTCAATACTCCTGCGCATGAGCTGCTTGGCAAGAAGATACCGCTCATGTTCAACGTGTTCCCGCGGATAACTATAGGCCGCAGCCCTGAGAGCGTCATAGTGATACCCGATCCTACGGTCTCCCGCCGCCACGCGGTCGTCGAGAAGCAGGACGGTCGCATCGTGCTACGCGACCTAGGCAGCACCAACGGCACCTACGTCTACGACCCTGAAAGCGGTGGGTTCGAGCGTGTGGAGGAGGTAGAGCTCCGGCCGGGCATGCTGATACGCCTTGGGGAGTCCACTATAATCCGTGTTGTCGCAGAGTAGCCTGGCAAACATTCTCACGCCCTTGCCTTTTCCCTGCCCCGCAGGCGCAATCATGGCGTTTTCCCCTTGTCGCTGCAGGGGCGCCCTCTTTTCCCCCATCCTGTGTAGCTGCCTCCCCTCCTCTTGGAGGGCTGGTGAACCACCCATGAGTGATACTAGGAGTGACTACAGGCTCATAGTAGCTGATCATGCGGCCTCGCTGCTTGAAGAGATTGTGAGGACGAAGCGCCTACCGGTGCCCACAAACTGGCAGCGCGCTCAGGAGGTTGCGAGGGAGATAAGGGGAATCGTGAAGAGGATGAGGTTTAGCTTCATGCCCCCCACTATGCTTGCTCGGAGCGAGGATGCAGCACGCCTCGTAGAGCTGGTCAAGGAGCTTACCGGTATGCTGCTGAACCCGCAGTGGATAGACCGGGTACGTGGCGATCCGCGCGCTAGGAAGGCGCTGGCGGAGACCAGGTACGCGCTGCGCACGCTCTACAGCCTACCGGCTAGACTCGCGCTGGGCGACGAGAACGACCCCTTCTACGCCTTCGACGTTGAGTGTGTAACAGTGACCAGCGTCTCTAAGCATCCAAACGCCGACAACTTGTACGTTACGCACGCGAAAGGCCGGCTGGCCTATACGATAGTAACCAACCTGGCCGACGTCCGCCGTGGCGACGTGAGAGCCGCCGTGGTACTGCCGCCACGCGAGTTCCGGGGCGTCGTGAGTGAGGCGATGTACTGCTCCCGTAGGAGCCTGGCAGGCGAGGAGGGCTGTGAGCCCGGGAAGAGGCCGCCGAAGAGGCTCGTGGAGCTGGGCGAGATAGGGGCGGTGCTGCGCGAGATATCGCGCAGCGTCCACTAGCCCTCTGTGGTGCCTGTTTACCTCCTGGCGAGGAGCAGCACGGCCGTAACCATGTAGTACGTGCCCGCTATTAGGCGTAGTAGATGCTCTCTTGCCGATATCAGTATCCGTGTCGCGGCTGTGGCGCCCAAGTAGGTGCCGGCGACTAACGCCAGCGCAAGGGGCCAGTAGATGCGGTTCTCCAGCGTGTAGCCCACCACGCCGACAGACGCAGTCACACCCACCATGAGCTTGCTTGTTGCGAGCGCAGACCGGAGCGGTAGGCCAACAACAAAGACCAGCATGGGCACCTTGAGTATGCCGCCGCCTATCCCGAGCAGGGCGGAGAGTATGCCGGCCAGCAGGCTCACAAGCCACGCAGCGGCCAGGCGGGCCAGGCTCCTCTCCCTACCCGGGCGCGGCTTCACACCGCCCAGCTTACTCTCAAGGAACATCCCCAAGGCCGAGAAGAATAGGGCGAGGGCGAGCAGGGCGCGGAGCCAGAGCTCGGGAAGCAAGCCATGCAGGTAGACGCCAAGGGCCGCGCCAAGCCCCGACGCAGTCTCCAGGAAGACCGCGAGCCTCCACTCCACCAGGCCCCGGCGGGCTAGTCTCCGGAGCCCGCCGGCGCTCGTGCCTAGGATCGCCACTAGGCTGGCCGGCGCCGCCACCGTGACAGGGACACCGAGGAGCACGAGGACTGGGACCATTACGGCGCCGCCGCCTATCCCAAGCAGTGTCCCCATGAAGCCGGCGACCAGGCCTACGGGGAAGCCCAGCAAAGCCCAGTGCTGCGGCCCCACGCCCCCTAACGCCCACGAACTCGGCCGTCCACGGCCCGGGGGCCTGGTTTAATGCTGACCGGGCACAGCCTAACGATGATACGGGGGGTAGAGTGGCTGCAGTCCCGGCTTCTCTCCGCTTCCTACACATTGACGCCGCATCCCGAAGGGCCAGGCTCGTCGAGAAGCCCCTCGGCGGCGACAAGGGCCTCCTAGGCCCCCTGGATTACGGTGTTGAGTTACACGTGGAGAAGGAGACGTGGCGGAGGCCCCCACTCTCGCCAGGCAACCTCCTGGTAGTGGGCCGCGGCGTGTTCGCCGGCGCCCCGCTCTATGGAGGCCACCGTTTGGTGGCTGTGTTCCGTAGCCCACTATCCCGGGGCCTCCATGCCTCGGCCCTCGGGGGCGCCGCCTACGTCTTCGCCCGGACCGGGCTCCATGGCCTGGTGCTGGAAGGCTGGAGCGAGGAGCCCCTAGTCCTCGTGGTGGAGAACGACCGCGTGTCGTTCGAAGAGCTCGGGTGGGACATGCTCTGGGAGACCTGGCGGGGCTACAGGGGCCACCGCGGCACCAAGGCGCTCGCCCTCTACGTGCGGGACCGGTATGGCTGCAGCCTCGGCGGCGAACAGAGGAGCCTCGTCACAGGCCCCGCGGCGGCGAGGACTCTCGCCGGGGGCATCTTCAGCCCCAGGTATCGGGGCAGCGGCCTGGACCCAGCGGCGTTCGACTCAGCGGCCCGAGGCGGCGGCGGCACAGTGATGCTCCGTGGCCACGGCGTCGCGGCCATACTGTTCTGCGGCGACCGTGACCCGGCGGAGGCTAACCCCCGGCTCCGGGACAGGAGGCTACTCGACGAGGTCTCTAGGCGTGTCCTCGGGAAGCCCTACCACCAGGCCGCGGTGGAGGCCACCACCAAGTACCGGTACGACCCGCGGCTCGGCACAGGCGGCACATGCGGCGTGAACTACGTCCACTACCGCACACTTGTCCCGATGCTGGGCTACAACAGTGTCTATCTCTCCCAGGCGGCCAGGGAGAAGCTGCTCCGCCTGGTACTTGAGAGGCTCTGGGAGCCCTTCCAGCGCGAGGCGATAGAGAAGAGGAACTGGGGCACCTGCGGCGAGCCCTGCCCCGCGGCCTGCAAGAAGGTCTACCGGGGCACCAAGATGGACTACGAGCCAAGCAACGCCCTAGGCCCCTTCATAGGCGTCTTCGACGCCGAAGAAACCAGGCGCCTCATAGAACTGGTCGACGAGGCGGGCATGGACGCCATCGAGGCGGGGCACGTGCTGGCCTGGCTCCTCGACCTCCTAGGCCGCGGCATGCTCCACCCAGAGGAGATCGGACTAGAGGAGCTCCCCGGGAGGCCGAGCCTGGACCCCCTCCGCGCGCTCGAAGACCCCGAGGCGGTGACCAGGGCGAACGCGGAGGCGGCCCGCAGGATACTCGAGGCCATGCTGGAGCACAGGGGCTGGCTCCCAACCCTCGTAGCGACACGCGGGCTCCGGGCAGCCGCGAAGGCCCTCAACGCCGGCCTCCCGGGCAGGGTGGCGATGCACCACACGGGGTTCCACGACGCCGCCGTCTACGCGGCCCACGGCGACCGCGGCTACATGACGCCCAACCTGTACTGGAGCCCCGGCATCGTCGCCCCGCTGCCCGTGCTGGGCAGGTACTGGACAGTCTACAGCCCCGGCTTCGCCGAGCCCGAGGCGATGGCTGAGACCGCGGTGCACCGGGCAGAGAACGAGTACCTCATAGACAACGCGGGCACATGCAGGTTCCACAGGAAGTGGGCCGAGAAGCTCCTAGACGCCCTCTACCGCGAACTCTGGGGAATTGAGACTGACCTACGCCGCCACGCCGCCACGAAGCTGCTAGAGA
>JAMOSW010000044.1 GCA_027062725.1 Pyrodictiaceae archaeon
GTGGCTTGCCCTGCTCACAGCCTTCTCGACCGCCACCATGGCCCTCGTTGCTAGAGAGCTTAAGCTCGTGCTTGCATTCTCCACCGCGAGCCAGCTCAGCTACATGATGGCTGCGGTCTTTGCCGCCGCGGCCGCCGGCCAGGTGGGGGAGGGTGTGCTCGGCGGCCTAGCACACCTCGTCAGCCACGCCGTGTTCAAGGCGACGCTGTTCCTGGTTGCGGGCGCCGTTATACACGCCGTCCACAGCCGCTACATGGACGACATGGGTGGGCTGAGGCGCTACATGCCTCTCAGCTTCGCCGCCTTCCTCCTAGCCGCCCTGAGCCTCGCCGCATTGCCCCCATTCAGCGGCTGGTGGAGCAAGGACCTCGCAGTCCACGCCATAGGCCTGCTCGGTAGCCGGGCCCTCGCCGCAGCCCTAGCCACGGCCGTGCTGACCGCGTTCTACACGGCGAGGATGCTCTACCTCGTCTTCCTCGGCAAGCCCAGGTTCCACGGCGAGCCCCACGAGCCCGGGCCGCTGATGCTCTACCCCTACCTTGCGCTTGGCGCCGCAAGCCTTGGCCTGGGCCTGACGTGGCCCCTCCTCGAGCACGCCGCGCTGCTCGCCGCGGCCGGCGTCGAAGAGGCCCCGTTCAGCCCCTGGGGCGTGGCCCTGGGCACACTGGCCGCCGCCTCCGGGTTCGCTGCGGGTCTGCTCCTCTACACCCGTGCAGGGCCCTGGCCGGGCCGCAGGCTCCTATCCAACCCGCTCGCCGCGGCCCTGCACGGGTTCCTCTATGACAGGTGGCTGGTCAACGCGCTGATATACAGGCTGGTAGTGTATCCCGGGGCCTGGCTCGCTCGGAGGCTGGCGAGGCTGGAGGAGCTGCTCGACACCGCCGTGCATGGCGGGCTCGCTGCGCTCGGGTCAGCCTCTGCTCGGGGGCTGGCGGGTGTGGAGGCCAGGCTCGACCGCCTCTACCACGTGGAGCTAGTGGAGGCCGCCGCTGTGGCCAGCTCGGCGGCGAGGGAGGCGCAGACTGGAGACATAAGGGACTACATGACCTACTTCATGGCTGGCATGGTTCTAGCTGCTGTGCTCTCGGCGCTGGTGATAGCGTTCGTCGCTGGCTGGCCCTAGGCTCCTTGACATATGCGGGGTGACAGGGTGTGGCGTTCAGCATGGTTGAGCTCGGCACCCTCGCGGTGCTGGCGGGGTATGGCTTCACGGGCCTGGTTGCGCCCCTGCTGGGGCCTAGGGCTGCCCGGTTCAGCCTCTATGCCGCGAGCGTCGCCACCCTCATAGCGGCGCTCTACGCGACCGTCAAGGTCGCGCCCAGCGGGGGCTACGTGTTGGCCTTCAACGGCTCCATGGTTGTCGACACTTTCACTGTCTACATGTTGTCTACTGCTGCGCTTGTCTTCGCGCTGGCTGCCGCCGCGACCGGGAGGATCGTGGAGTACTGGGAGTCTGGGGAGGCCTTCTACGCGGTCATAGGGTTGATGGCTATGGGCGTCATAGTTCTTGGGCTTTCGAAGGCTCTCTACCTTATCTACATAGCGTGGATCCTGGCCGCTGTGTCGAGCTATGTGCTGGTTGCGCTCTACCGTGATAGGGTCAGCGCGGAGGCTGCGATGAAGTATGCTGTTACGGGCGCAGTAGCCACGATAGTGCTCCTCCTCGACATAGTGCTCTATAGCCTGGCTAAGGGCGGGCTCAGCGTCTCCCCTAGACTGGCCACCGCGGACCCCATGCTCCTGACGCCGGTGGTCACGCTCGCAATAGTCGCCGTCGGATTCAAGATGGGCGTAGTGCCTTTCCACGGCTGGCTCGTCGACGTCTACGGGAACGCTAGGCCCCTCGTGATAGCCGTGGCCAGCGCCGCGGCCAAGGTGATAGCCGTCCTCCTCACGGTGAAGCTAGTTGCGCCCTTCGCGGCCGCCGCGCCCCACGTGGTGCTCTGGTCCGCGGGCGTCCTCGCAGCCCTAACCATGCTCTACGGCAACCTGGGCGCCCTGCTCACTATCAGAGACAGCCCCCAGAAGCTGCTGGCCTACAGCAGCATAGCCCAGGCGGGCTACATACTTGCCGGCATCGCCGCTCTCGCCAAGCTGCCCGGGGTGGACAACAGAGCGGCTATAGCGGGGATAGCGCTGCACACAAGCGGCTACGCGTTGGCAAAGCTAGCCTCCTACCTGGGCCTCGAGAGGGGCTGCGACTATCCATGCAGGAGCTGGGACCGGGTAAGGGGCCTAGCCTTCCGTAACCCGGCCGCCGCCTCCGCGGTGCTGCTGGCCCTCGCAAGCCTCGCCGGCATGCCGCCGACGCTGGGCTTCTGGGGCAAGCTCTACATACTCCAAGCGGCGGTCTCGGCCAGCAAGCTCCTCGCCACGCTCCTCGCCGCGAACTTCGTGCTAGGAGCCTTCTACTACGGCTACATGATATACATGCTGTTCCAGCCGTCGGGCCGGGGCCCAGTGCTGCGCGAGCGCCCAGGCCTGCTAGAGGCCGCCGCCCTCGCCGCCGCGCTCCTAACCCTCCTACTGGGCCTGGCCCCAGGCCAAGCTTATGGACTGACGGTCTACGCCTACAACGCCGGCTAGCCTCTGGCGCCGGCAGGCCACGAGGAATGAACCCTGACCAAGCCCTCGACAAGCCCATAGACGTGGCCGTAGCTGGCGAGAAGCTCGCCAGACCGTATAGCGGCGGCATGTGAGTCAAAGTAAGGTGGGCCCCCGGGTCCTCAGTGAGGCGCTGCGCTATCCGAGAAGTCCCTCGGGTCCGGCCTCAAGGGCTCCACGTTGTACATACACAGCCGGGGCCTCTCCCAGCTTCTCGAAGGAGAGGCCCGTGTCCTTCACGTGGATGCGCCCAGTCCGTATCAAGAAGTTGAGCTCTAGGAGCACGTAAGGGGATAACCTTATGGGCCTCTACCTCTTAAGTGGACTGGGTGTATGACGTGGTGCCTCTCCTTCGAGAAGCTGGGAGACTAGGAAGTTGGTCTCGACTAGGACCAAAGCTGGGGAAACTATCCTTAAGCCGAAGCTCCACCGCACTATAGCGTAGGGCTGCAAAAACATTGAGGGCCTTGCTCTTCGGGGCCTCTTCCCGGCCTTCTAGGCGTTGAGTCTTATTATCTTGGGCTGTGGCTGGACCTTGTAGTCCTCTAGCTTCAGGTAAAGCTCTATTGCTTTCCTTATGACCTCGCTCCTGGTTACGCCCTTTAGGCGCGCGAATGTGTCCAGCCTTTCGAGCAGCTCCTCGTCCGCCTTGAAGGTTATGACTCGCATCCTGGGACCGCCCCCAACCCCCGTATCCTCTCTACCCTGGGGGCGTCCTCTTAGTAGAGGTTACCCTGGCGAGTATTACTGTCCGAGTCTTGCAAGAGCCCTCTATGTCGCGGACTGCTTATATAGAGGGCTCTTGTAGGGAGTGTACACGGGGCCGAGACAGTGCCGACAGTGCACCTCTCGCTGCCGGAGGCGGTTTACAGCGAGCTAAAGGAATATGCTAATGAGATGGGGGTGCAGATAACGGACCTAATACGTATGATGATAAGCGATGGGCTGAAGAAGCTGAGGGAGGAGCGGGCGGCGAGGATGAGGAAGCAGCAGGAGGAGACCACAAAGGTCCTCATGGAGGTGCTGCAGAGGCTTGAGGAGCTCCAGAACAGGCTAGAGGAGTATCAGGCATTTGTTGAGGGCGAGCTATACAGGCTGAACAAGAACATGGAGAGCCTCAAGAAGAGGGTAAGCAAGCTAGAGGACATGGTGGATGAGCACCTAATCCCCGTGGAGCCCGAGCTCGTCCAGCCCTAGCCAGGCCCCATCCTGTCACGCTCACCGCCCCCAACTCCCACCCCCAGGACGCGTAGCCAGACGTCCTGGGCCGCCCCCAACCCCCTCTCCTGTGCCTCTGTATCCCTAGCTGCGTTCCCTGTCTGAGGGTCTCTCCTCGCCGGGCCTCCGGTTCTGGCTTGTTGCCGCTACAGGGGGAGGAGCTCCTCTTCCTCGTGGTCTCTGTGGCTTTGAGGGGCCGTCGTCATTTCAGGTTCTTTGTGTTCTTGTGCGGCTTTTCCTCGGTGGCCTAGAGACAGCGTACAATGCGTTTACACTTTTGTTACATGTTTTGTAGTCTCTCTATGGTGTGTGTACATGGTGTGTCGCATCTTTGCTTTACAGTATTGTTAACTTATTGCGTGTTTGTTCTATACGCCGCCTCATGATACCATGGGGTGTGTTCCCTCCGGGGAGCCTCCTCGGGGAGTGAACCCCCGGCCTCCTGGGACCCCTGTCTGTGGCTAGGCTACGGATTCTGTGATAGACGAGTTGTCTATACGATTCGTGAGTCCAGGATATAGTGGTCTTTGTCTCGTATAGTGCGATCGGAAGGGGGGAATGCGGTTCGTGGGGTGTCGAGGGTATGCCCGCAAAGCTTGGAGTCATAGCCCTATTTGGCATCCTGCTGACTGCTGTAGGCTTCATGGCGGGCTATACGCTGAGGCACGGGCAGCCAGCTGCGGCCCCAACGCCTGCCAGCGTAGGCGGCCAGCCCGGGCCCCATAGCCCCGGCGGTGCTGGCGGTCCACTGGCGGCTCAGACTGTTCAGAGCAACGAGATGGCCGTCAACGGGTCGGCCTCTGCAGGAGCTGGCGGCGCTGGTGGCCATGAGCCTCCGCCTGGTAGGGGCCAGGGTGCCGGCAGTGGCGTTGTGGTGAACTCTAGGGTGGCTGCTGGCTGCAACTCTGTCGGCGAGAACGGGGAGCCCATAGGCAGGAACATTAAGTGGCTCTTCAACAATCATGATGTGTTCCGTTATGTGCTACGCGTGTACCCGGAGAACAGGACGATAGTGTGGGTGATAACTGCTCCTAGCCGTGAGGCGTTGGAGGCTCTTGTGAGCCACCAAGTACATCAAGCCAGGCATAGAGCTAACCATAAGGTACAAGGAGAGCGGCCGTGGTGCAGTGTGGCTGACGCCGGAGACGAGGCTCAGCGTCTCCACTAGGAGGCCCACAGCGTAGGCTGCAAATGCGTAGCCGTTGAGGCAGATGCTCTTGTCGCCCAGTATCCCGGAGACTCTGCAGAGCCTCTGGGCGGTCAGCAGTGACGCCAGCGCGCCCAGCAGGCCGGCCGCTACAGAGACAGCCTCCAGCAGCATCGCAGCCGCTCCTGCGTCGCTGCGGCCGCCAGCGCGCGCCCTCGGTTATTATACTGGCCCCGTGCCCGCCACTGTAATGGGCTGGAACAGGCTTGCCTCATGGCCCAGGCTGGGCTCCTGGGGCGAGGATTGGTCTTGGGGAGCTGCTGGGGAGGGCAGGGGGCGGCGGCACGGTGGCGGCGGCTGGGGGACAGGTGTGGAGGGCCGAGTGCGGCGTCGAGGAGGAGATAGGCGGCTGGAGGCTCCGCCGTAACGGCTACGCCAGGATAGAGACCGGGTCCGGCGTGGCGAGGCTCTGCATGGGGCCCACCGAGGCCCTCTACTACTCGAACGCCGAGATAAGTGACGGGGGCTTTGGTGAGCTGCCCCACCGCGGCGGCGTGCTGGAGCTACGCGTCCGCCTCACCAGGCTCCACAGTGGCAGCGCCGGCTGGGGCTTCTGGAACTACAGCATGAGGGTGGACCGGAGCAACCCGGTCTGGTTCATCTACCTCAACGCGCCCGGCCCGTACCCGCTGAAAGGCTTCTTCGCGCAGAGCGGCCACTACTTCGCCCCCATTGTGCTCTACTCGCCCGTCACCAGCCTCTGGCTCCTCAGCCGGGTCCTCCCCTTCGCCGCCCCAGTCCGCGTCGTCACGCGGAGGCCCCTCCGCCCCGGCCTCGACCTGACCGTTCCCCACGTCTACCGTATCGAGTGGCGCAAAGGGCGCGCAGTGTTCATGGTCGACGGCGAGCGCGTAGCCGAGCTCCCGGCGGAGCAGACCCCCGCCAGAGTCGACATATGGATAGACAACGCGGTCTTCACTCCGAGGAGGCGCGACCCCGGCATGGTGTACCGGCACGTGACTCTAGAGAACGACACTGAGGCGTGCCTCGAGGTCCTAGGGGTGTAGGGTGGGGGTCGGCACGGAGCATGGGCTCCACACCGCCGCCGCTGCCTAGCGGCTTCGGCCCCAATCGCCCTCCTCACGCCCCGGGGGGTGAGGCCCCTCCGCCGGGGGGGTTCACGTGTGCTGCGGGCTGCAGCTCCGCCGCTGTGGCCATAGGGTTGGGTCGTCAGTCATCACGTACTCTATGTGCTGCTCTAGGCCGGCGAGGAGCTGGATGTCGTTGACGATCTAGACAGCTATTTTCACGCCGGCTTTTCTGGCCTCGCGGAGCAGCTCTGCGAATGTCTCGCGGCCGACTATCTCTAGGCCCTCTATGGGCGGGTTGGTGCTGTAGAGGCCCAGCTCCTTGTGGAGCCTCCAGGGCCGTCGGGGGTCCTCGAGGCTGCCTATGTTGAAGCCTAGCCGGGCCTCTGGGTCTAGGCTCCTCACCCTCCTCAGAGCCTCGGGCAGGAAGCTGATGAACACCGTGTCTCTGAGCCTCCCCTTCCCGGAAACCACCCGGTAAGCAGGCTCAGCCACATGCTCCTTCTTTAGCTCGACGAAGACCGTGTAACCCGGGAGGGACCGCGTCGGGTGCCTCCACGACCAGCCTCGCCGCGGGGTTTAGGCTGGGCTCCTCGCGCCGGGCCTCCCCTGGGGGCACCTCGCTGAACGGTATCCCCACTTTCTTTGCCGCCTCGGTCCATGCCTCAATAGAAGCGCTCCTCGGCCGTTAGGGCCACGAAGTAGCCCCCGTGGGCTCCACCGCGTGGGGCAAGGCGCGGCGGAGAACCTGGTTCTCCTCTATGCACTCCCTGGCCGAGACCGGGTCGCGGACTGCATAGCGCCGGAGCCGAGCTAGGCCCTCTCGGCGAGGAGCACCCTTTGCTACACGGAGGCCCCGGTCCAGGGCCGTCCAGAGCCCGACTATGCCGCCGCCCACCACGACCGCATCGAACTCGTGATGCGTCTTCACTGCTCGGGACGCCCTGGGGTGTGTCGGCGCCCTCTCGGAGGCTGCTATAGGTGCTGGGCCTTCCCCGAGCGGGCCTCGATTAGCTGCCGTAGCCGGTGTACTGTATCCTCGAGGGAGGCGAGCCTGGCCGCTATCTCGCGGAGCCTTGCATCTATGGCTGGGCTGGTGCCGCGCTCCTCGAGGAGACGGCGAGCAGCCTCTATGTGGAGCTGGAAGCTTGCCTCGACTATGTCTAGGCCACGCTGAATCATCTCTAGGAGCTTCTCGACGCCCTGACCGGTGAGCGTATAGACTTTCCTCTTTCTCTGCCCGTGGGGCTCTTCGCGGGCCTCGACGAGGCCCTCCTCCTCGAGGCTGTGGAGCAGTGGGTAGAGGGTGCCGGGGCTTATCCCGGCCGTGGCGGCGCCCTCTAGGAGGCTCCTTATCCTCTTGATTAGCTCGTAGCCGGTCTTTGGGCCCTCCGCGAGCAGGAGGAGTACCAGGTAGCGAGCACGGAGCTCCATGCCCGTGGCTTTCTTCGCCTGCTTCTGGGCCATTGTGGGGGCGCCTCGTGTCCTCAAGGGTTGTGCCGTGTAGTATCATGTGGGTAGAGGACTGTCTACATATAGATGTGTCGGGCGTGACAGGTCGGCTGCCGATGGCTCGGCTTGTGTTTTATCTCTACCGGGGCGAGGAGCCGGAGAAACTGACTTATCGTGGCCAGACGTGTCGGCTGCCGAGTGGTGTTGAAGGTGTTAGCGGAGAAGCTGACACGGCACCCTGTTCCTGTCATCGCGGCCTGGATACTCATAGCGCTCGTCGCAGCCCCGCTCTTCGCCTCGCTCAACAAGGTCATTAAGACGCAGCAGTACAGTCTGCCGCCAACAGCTGAGGCTA
>JAMOSW010000045.1 GCA_027062725.1 Pyrodictiaceae archaeon
CTGTGCCTGCGAGAGAAACACTGAGCCCAGAGCTACGGCCTCATCCTCATCCTCTACCTTGGCACCACGCCCCACCGGTATATCCACAACAAGCCGCGATACACTCATAGCAAGTTTCTTCGACAAAATGCTAGCCACCATCTGCGTCTTGGGGTCAATGTCTAGCTTCCTCTCAACACGGACAAATATGTCGTCCGCTGGCGCCATGCCCAAAGCCCCGCCCCATACTATGGCGCCGCGGACGCGGAGCGCTATGTCGTGCACCTCTTGCGGAGAGAAAGTTACCCTAGCAAGAACTTCCATTGTATCCGCTGTTCCTGCCGGGCTGGTTATCGCCCTACTACTCGTCTTGGGTATAAGGAGCCCGTAAGAGGCAACTATCGGGACCGTAAGAAGCGCAACCTTGCTATTACCCGGCACACCGCCAATACTATGAACGTCATAGACTGTCTCTGGAAACTTGACCACAACACCAGTCTCCACCATTGCTCTTATGAGGTAGGAGAGTTCATCCTCTCGCAGCTGGCGATAAAGCTGACTCACAAGAAAGCCGGCTATCTGAGCCTCGTCATAGAACCCATTAACTATATCGCTTACGAGCTTTTTGAACTCAGCCTCCTCCAAAGGCTCGCCCTCAAGCCTCTTCTTGAGGGCAGAAAAAGAGGGAGGGAGCTCGAAGGGATAAAGCTCGACAGTCTCACAGTCGCCGAGCTTCTCGTGAAGCCCAACTGTAAGCCCCACAACCCCATCTTCAAGCTCACTATCTACGAACACGACAGCGCCATAGAGAACACCGCGGCAACCAACCCCTATCCGAGAGCCGGCTACTGTTCCGAAGCTTCTCGCCGTACGCGGCGAGAGCACAACCGCTTCAAACCCTGGCTCAACGCTTACGGGGATAACGCGTAACCCCTTCAAGACACAGCACTCTCCACACACACATTCGGCCTCATTGGCTTTAGTCCGTGACTCTATCGTGCTCTAAGGTACTGGTGAAGGCAGAACTACATATACACACGCCCGCTCATTAGCCGCACTTGACTCTGACCATGTACGCATCCGGGGTGTCCGGGGAGCCTTGGCGCTATGCCACGGAAGAGTAGGGCTAGAGGAGGCTGCAAGCATTCCCTCCGGCTGCATATAGTGCTCGACGTGTGGGGCAACACATCCTCCGTCTACGTCACGGCCTTTTACCATCCCCGTGGCTGTATGGGTGCACGTGAGAACCACTTAGACATTCCACGCGACAGGGCCCTTAGGCCGCTGGAAGAGCTACTCTTGCCCAGAGGGGTTAGCCTGCGCTGCAGACAGCAAGGGGACGCGGTGCAGCTTGAGTGCAATGAGGTGGGTCTCTCCCTTCTTATCGAGGCCGAAGGCTGGCACCTTAGGTGCGGGAGATACAGAGCCTATGCTATGCTTACGAAGAGCGGCAACGTGTACGTGGCTCCTATTCAAGCCACGAAGACTGAACGAAAGGAATCTAGGGTAAAGCATAATACGAGGAGTGAGAAGGATGCTGAGAAGCCCGGATGAAGGAGCGCCTGGGCTCTCTCCGTGGGCCTGGGCGGGCCCGTCGTCTAGCCTGGTTAGGACGCCGCCCTCACACGGCGGAGGTCCGGGGTTCAAATCCCCGCGGGCCCACCAACTAACAACTAACTCCTCCTTACGCCGTGTACACCACCCGCTGCACAGTTGGCGCTTCCTCAGACGCTGAACACTCCGAGAAGGGAGCAGGGAAGAGCCCCCTCGAGATGAGGGAAGGAGGTGGACGCTATGGCGCCCCTCCAGCAGGTAGCCAAGTATACATGTGACGGTATTGAGATAGAGCTTTGGCTCGGCGACATCACCGAGTCCGAGTGTGACGCAGTCG
>JAMOSW010000046.1 GCA_027062725.1 Pyrodictiaceae archaeon
TTCTGGTATGGTTCCGTTGTGGAGCCGAATAGAACCAGGTTCTCTCCTCGTATTTATGTGTTCTTGCTGCTCTCTTCGGGCATGGCTGGAACAGCCCCAATTCCGCAGCCAACAGCCCCTTGCTCCACGTCACACAGGTTCCCATGGACTTGCATGGGATTGAAACGTTGTTCCAATGGTGCCTTTCAAAACCGGGCATGGCGTGTTCCTAAATAGATATTTAGCCTAGTGATTGACAGAATAGCTGAGTTCAACAATGTGGAGTTTGTTTTACGGTTTTCTGTCTTTTGGGTTGGGTGTGCTGGTGGGTAGCGTTATTGGTGTGGGCTTGGCGTGGGAGGGGGGAGGGGGTGGCTGTAGGGGCTTGGGGGACTGCGTTGGCCTCTGTGGCGGACTTGATGGGCTGGTTAGGGTTGACGGGGACGCGGCTGGGCTTGGCGTGAGGCTTGCCTGGAGCATCTCGTGGGGGCCCCCGGTTGGGGGTCTCGATGGCTCGGTGCTTGAGGGGGAGGTTGAGCGTCTCCTCGAGGAGCTCCGGTCGAGGTATAGCCTGGAGACTCTCCGGCTGGAGCCCCGTGTGAGGGCGCTCCGCGACTTCTACTGGAGGATAGGCGTGGATCCAACCAAGACGAGGCCGAGCAGTGAGGCGCTGGTGAGGAGGGCTCTGCGGGGCCGATGGCCCCGCGTGAACCCCGTCGTCGACGCAGGGAACATTGCCTCGGCGAAGACGCTGGTGCCGATAGGGCTCTATGACCTGGAGCGGGCCCGGCCGCCGCTGGTGCTCCGGCTTAGCCGGGGCGGGGAGGCGTTCCGCCCGATAGGTGGCGGGGAGGATGTCCTGCCTGGGGGGCTCCCCGTGCTGGTTGATGCTGGGGGCCGGGTGCTCCACCTGTTCCCGCACCGGGACAGCAGGGACACCATGGTTAGGCCGGAGACGCGTTGCGTGCTGGTCCTGGCGGCGGGGGTGCCGGGGCTCGGGGAGGGCCTCCTGGTGGAGGCTGTGCGCGAGACGCAGAGGCTGCTTGGCCTGCTGGGCTGGGAGAGCTGCCCCGGGGTGGCCCGGGCCCCCTAGGGGCGGGGTAGGTGGAGACGTGGCGGATGTCTGTGGCCTGCCCGGCTCGGGGGTTGGCTGGTAGTCGCTCGTCGGCCGCGTGTAGAGTGGGGCCCCGAGGCGCCGTGCGAGGGCTAGGTATGCGGCGTCGTACATGGTGACGCCGAGCTCGAGGCTCAGCCCGAGGGATTCCCGGGCGAGGCCCGTGTCGAGCTCGGCGAGGCGTAGCTCGGTCTCCGCTATCAGCTGTAGCGCCTTGGCGGCCTGGCGGGGGGTGAGGGTTTCGCGGAGGGTGTAGTGGCGTAGGGCGCTGGCGGCTTCTAGTAGGAGGGGGCTGGGGCGGGGCCTCGATGCGGGCCTCGGGTATAAGCCTTTTGACGGCGACGCTGGCGTCAACCACGGCTGAGCGTGGCCTGGTCCTGGCCAATGCTTTTCCCTTTCTCTCCGTATCTGCTTGGTGGAGAGGTTGCCGCCGACGGGGCCGGTGCTTTTCCGCAGCTCCTCGATCTCCCGCATGAGGCGGCGGGTCTTCTCCTGCCTGGCGAGCTGCTCGAGGTAGCCGCGTATCGCCTCGGAGTAGTTTATGCCCAGCTGGTCCAGCTCCTCTTTGAGCCTCTGCGGCACGCGGACGCTGATGACGACGCTCGTCTCTCGGCCCTCTTCCTGGCAGGCTGTCTACGGCTGGTGCGGTGTAAGGGCTGTTGCGGGCTGGATTAGGCTTGTATATCCCCCTTCCTTGGTGGGCCTGGGTTCCCAGAGCCTTATCGGTGCAGAGGTGGGCTTGTGTTGGGTCTAGGTGTTTCG
>JAMOSW010000047.1 GCA_027062725.1 Pyrodictiaceae archaeon
GAACTGGGCTAGCTGCGGGTTGGCGGAGGCGAGGCTCAGCATCTGCATGTAGCCCTGCTGGCGGAGCTTCTCGAGCCACTCCTCCGGTATGTCTATGTCCACGGCGACGCTCTTGACGCGGAGGTACCAGTTCTCCTGTATCTCCCGGGCGACCTGGCTGCGCAGCATCTCCTTGACCTTGGCCTTCCCCGCCTGCACGTCGACGCTGAAGAATGTGCCGAGGAAGCTCTCCACCCAGTCGTTTATGTAGAGCCTTATCCTCTCCGCCAGCTCCTCCGTGGTGAACACCTTGTCCTCGGCGGCTATGCGGAGCGCGAACTTCTTGATGTCCTCCTCGTTGTCCGGCACATAGACGTGCACCATGCCCCGGTACTTGACGGGGATACCGTCCCGCGTGTTCCCCTGCCCCCCGAACGGGATATCCTTCTCAGTCACGTTCACGAAGACTATCCTTACCGGCAGCGGCACACCCTCATACAGCTCCTCCATGACGCCCCGGAGGCCCGGCACATGGGCAGTATCGAGCGGCCACTCGCCCTGCCGCAGCACAGCCAGGACCTTCCCGCTCCGTATCACTATCGCCGCCTGGTTGGGCTGCACAACGATACGAGCACCATAGGGGACCCGCTCAGAGGGATAGACCCAGACCAGCTCCCCCGGCCGGAAATCGTGCCGGATAACCGGCAGCGGCCCCGTAACCTTCTTCGCGACCTTGCCGGCCCCCCGGCCAAGGAAGTCGAAGAAGCTCAAACCAGCTACACCCCCTCACAGAGCAAAAGCACAACACTGCCAGATAAAGACCTGGAGCCATACACGTGAGTGGCGCCAGACCCCTCCTCCCCTCGGGAGGGTTACGCCTCACCGCGCCCCAGCAGGCCGCCGAGCCTCCTCGCGAGACGCTCCAGCAGGCTCCTTGCGGCCTCCAGCGCCCCACCGGCGCCCCTCCGGAGCTTCCCCAGGGCCTCCCGCAGCCCGAGCCCCTCGTGGGTCACGAAGTGGAGGAACCGGCGCCTCTCCTCGTACAGCTCCCGGAGCCTCCTGGCGGCCTCCTCGAGCTCTCTGGCCTCGTTGGCGGCCTCCGCGTAGTCCCCCGCCTCGACCGCGCCCCGCAGCCTCCTCGCCAGGGCCAGTATCGCCTCCGCCAGGCCTATCATCGCGTCGTCGTAGCTGCAGAGCTGCCTCAGCTCGGGCTCCCTTATCGCCTGGGCCGCGCCCACGGGGGCCCAGCCGGCGTCCGCGTAGAGCACGTCGCTGCTAAGCCCCTGGAGCAGCACATGTAGCCGGCGCAGCGTGTCCCCAAGGGCCTGGCTGGCCTGCAGGCTCGACAGGTCGGCAGCCCCCAGCGCGGGCTGCCCAATCATGGGCGTGGAGGCGAAGAACGACTGGCTGGCCCTCGAGGCGAGCACCTGCCGCGCAGCCTCAACCTCCCCCGCCGCCTCGTCCAGCCTCGAGGCCACGTAACGCCTTATCAGTATGTCAGCCTCCCTAATCTTCTCCTTAGCGAGGTACCCCCGGGCCCCGGGCACGATGCTGAAGAAGCGCTGCACCCACGCATAGTGGGGCTCCAGGCAGAGCCCATACCCAGGGCCCCGCCCCCCAGAGCCAGCCTCGGCGTTACTCAAGGCGCACGACCAGTACATACAACTAGCGTGATTGTGCTCAGATATATGCATGGCCCGGGGGAGAGGTTGCTGCCTCAAGCTAGGCCCGGCTAGTCTTCTCGGCTAGCCCAGCCAGACAAGAACAGCCACATAGAGAATAGAGCCCAGGGACGAGCCCAGGCTAACACTATAGATGGACATGCCGGAGTAGAGGCACGTATCTCCACACTGACA
>JAMOSW010000048.1 GCA_027062725.1 Pyrodictiaceae archaeon
AGTGAGTGCGTCCAGGCCAGGCTTGAGGTCAACAATGATATAGTCGTAGCCCAGGTGCCTGCCGATCTGCAGTATCCGATAGTAGAGTCTTCTCACTGTACGCCATCTTGTAGCTGTCCTGCTTGCAGGCACGATGAGCGTGGAGGAGAAGCCCCTATAGGTTGAAGGAAGGAGGTCAAGCCTGCCGCCTCCACTTCCTCCTACCCAGTCGGCGCGATGGAGCCCCCTCTCCTCGGCTATTTCCAGCGCCTTGCCGAGCGTGGGCGCCATGGCTATATCGTAGAGCGTGGCACGGCCTATAAGCTTCTCTTTGATGCACTTTTCTAGCCTCTCCCGGAGCTTCAGGGTCGCCTCGGGCTCTACATCCTCCCCGCTTTCGAGCTCCTTCTTGCAGAGGGTTAGAGCCATCACACTATCGAACGCTGATGTCTCGACGTCAGCGTCGACTAGGAGTACCCTGTTCCCCTGCTCAGCCAGCAAGCTGCCGACGAGGAGCGCCGACGTGGTTCTCTGCGTGCCGCCGAGGGGCGAGTAGAAGGCGACAACAAGCGGCTCACTGCTCATCCACATACACCCCTCAG
Source organism: Pyrodictiaceae archaeon (assembly GCA_027062725.1). Lineage (GTDB taxonomy): Archaea > Thermoproteota > Thermoprotei_A > Sulfolobales > Pyrodictiaceae > QNYQ01. The sequence goes on from JAMOSW010000048.1 coordinate 582, forward strand.
GGGGCGCACCCATGTAGCGCCTTATTGTCTCCTCGAAAACGGAGGTGTACGGGGCTTCGATGGAAACCGCGGTTATCGCCTACCTTCTGTGTATGCTTATTTTTACAATGTCGTCGTGCTGTTTGTAGAGTTCCTCGGCCTCGCGGAGAATGGCGCCGTCAACCCGGTAGCCTATCTCGCTGGCAGCAACCAGTACCGCCCCGTAGATAGCGTCAGAGACTAGCTCTTCTTCGAGCTCCTTTCCTTCTGGCGTCTCTTTGACGTGTATTACTACCGGGTAGCATATGCCGCCTGGGTAGAGCTCGGCCGCGCTGACTCCAACCAGTTCACGGAGCTTCTTGAGCCAGGGCTTGTTGTCGCCGGGGCAGTACTCTGGCGTGTTCATTAGCCGGCCTAGGATGATATCATTAAACCGTGCTTTTACCCTCTCTAGGTCTTCGGCGGATTCGAACATCTGCAGGCCGCGCCGACTCCTTATCCTACCGTATGCTGTCTCCGGGTCTACGTCAAGGTAGACCAGTATGTGGGGTGGAGGAGCGTACATGTTGACTGCTTCAACAAAATCCTCTCCCGCGTCGCCGAGGTTGATCCCGTGGGCTGCCTCTTTGCTGGTTGTCTGGTAGGCTATGCTGCTGTACTTGTAGCGGTCCATTATGACTATTGAGCCGTCCCTTACGTAGTGGAGTACACCCCGGAGCCCTCGCTCCCCCTGCTCGGGGTGTATTGGTTGGCCTGGGAGCTTGATGTAGAGGTGGTGGAACCTGTCGGCTGCGAAGAGGAGTGCATATATCTCGTTGCGTTGTAGCGACGGGTAGAAACCCATTAGGAGTTCATAGATAAGTGTGCCTATAGCTTCTTTTGACGGCTCTTTGGTGTAAATGGCGTCTAGTTTCCTTGAGCGGAGGCGGTCTTTGAGGAGCTTACTGTGCGTTGTTATGCCGGAGCCATCTATACCCTCGAAGGCTATGAAGATGCCTCTCAAGCTGCTGCTTCCCGGTAAGACTGTGCCTTCCTCGGATGTTGCTGCGTGAATTAAGCGTACGGCTTCGGGGCCTGTGCAGTAATAAAGTGTTGAGCTGGGCTGGACGTTTTAAGCTCTATCGGGTAAGAGTATTTACCTTGTTGCGTAGAGCATCTCGTTCTCCAGCATTATGCCTACTGTTCTGTTTACTACCTCTTTGGCTACGTTCTCTACCTCATGCCCCGTCTCGTCTATCTTGACTATGATTGGCAGCCTTGTGTACTGGTATATGCAGTCGGCGCGCGGCGTCAACGTGTACCAGGGCGGCGTCGCCAGGGAGTGGCCGTCGCTGCCCGGGGCTGGCCACTCGGGTTTCTTCTCCAGAAGCTTTAGGAGCCGGAGATAGTTAGCCCGCACCGAGGCTAAGCGCTTGGTGTGTTCGTAGAGGTGTATTTCGCCGCGTTCGGCGATTATCCGTTTCGCCGCCTCCAGGGGGTCCACGTCGAGGTATACGAGTATGTGGGCTGGTGGCGCGAGCCTGTTTATCTCCATGAGGTCCTCTATGCTTAGTGGGAGCCCGCCGGGGAGGGGGGCGGCCTGGTAGGCTATGCTGCTGTACTTGTAGCGCTCCATTATGACTATGTGTCCGGTCACGAGCGCGCCCACCACGCCCTTCGCACTGCCGGCTGTGACGGTGGTGTCCTCGTAGAGGTGGTAGATGCGGTCTGCGGCGAAGAGGTGGGCGAGGATGTCGGGCCTGTTGAAGCCCTGGCCGAGGTAGCCCTTGACTATCTCCCATATCAGGAAGCCTATGGGGCCCCCGGTGGGCTCCTTGGTGTGGACTACCCGGTAGTAGCCGTCGTCGAGGGCTATGCGGAGGGTTTCGGCGAGTATCCTGCTGTGGGTCGAGGTCCCGCTGCCGTCTATGCCCTCGACTGCCACCAGGCTGCCCACGGGGGCGCCGCCGCACTCGCCTACGCGTAGCCGGCCATACTCTTCTAGCAGTTCCGCTGCTAGCCTTGCCGCTATCTGGCTGGTGCAGGGCGCTGGCAACACCTCCTCACCGCAAGGTATATTAGTGCCTGGCAGCTGCTTCAGCGCTCACCCCCCAATAACTCCTCAGTATTGCCGCTGTGACACCATTCATCGCGCATTGTGTGGATTTGAATCTGCCTGTCAGGGTGTGGCCAGCCTCCTGTGCGGAGCCCTGAGGGAGGGACCGCGCGGGCCGGGAAGAGGAGGGACCCTTAAGCCGTTGAGGGGGTCTGGGGGTTGGCCGCGACTACTCCGCCGTGGCGGTGGCGACGTGGCTTGGCTTAAGGGGGGCTCTGGGCCTTTGCTTGGCGGGTGTGGGGTTGGCGTGAGGGCCCGGCTGGGTATCGTGGGCGGCCTTGGGCCTGGCGCGACGGTGTTCTACTACATGGAGGCTCAGCGCCTCTGCCTGGAGATGTGTGGCCGTCGGCCCCGTCTCCTAGTCTACAGCCTCCCGCTGGAGGAGATGTGTAGGGCTGCTAGGCGGGGCGACCTCGAGGCGATGGCGGGGCTCGTGGTCGAGGCGTTGGAGGCTCTCGCCGCGGCCGGAGCAAGGGTGGTGCTGGTCTCGGCTAACACGCCGCACCTCGCCCGGGGGCTCTACGCGCCGAGGGCCAGGGAGCTGGGGCTGGAGCTGGTGGACATAGTGGAGGCCTCTGTGGGGGAGCTCCGCGGCGTGGGGGCTCGCCGCGTCGGCCTGCTCGCTACGTCGGCGACACTCCGGAGCAGGCTCTATCATGAGGCCCTCGTGGACGCGGGCATGGAGCCTGTGGAGCCGCCGGAGAGCGTCCAGGAGAGGCTCGACCGGGCTATCGCGGAGGAGTTCACTGCGGGGAGCCCGGGGCCCGAGGCGCTTGAGACCCTCCGGGGGGCGGTGGGGGCTCTCCTCGGGGCCGGTGTTGACGCGGTGCTGGTGGCGTGCACGGATCTCAGCCCCCACAGGGGGCTCATAGAGGGCCTCGCAGCCGGGAGGGCTAGGGTCGTGGACTCGGCCGTGGCGCAGCTCCGCAGGGGCCTGGAGCTTGCCTACCGGGCCCCGGTAGGGGGCTGAGGGCCCCTCTTCTAGGGCCTGGGGGTCTCTGGTGTCCTCCTCTCCTGGTGGGCCTGTGTTGCGTCGCCGCGAGCTTGTCGCTGGATTGGTTGCTCTCCTGCTGGCCCTGGCCTGGCTCGGCGGGTTCCGGGAGGTCTGGGTGTATGGGGCTCCGCTGGGCGGCTATGTAGAGCTCTGTGGCGTGGTTGACGGCCTTGTGGCTGCTGCGGCGGTGGGTAATGGGTCTAGGCTTGTGCTGCTGGAGCCTGAGCTGGGGGTTGCGAGGCTCGAGGCTGGACTCGGTGGGGAGCTGCTGGGCTGCGGCGAGAGCGGCGGCGTTGTGGCCGCGGTGGCGGGAGTGAAGACCAGCACTCCGTGGGGCTCCACGCGGTGGAGGAGGCTTGTCGTTGTCTACGCCGCCGGCGGCCCCGGCGGCGAGGCGGTTGTTAGGAGGATGGCTCTGGATAGCCGTGGCTGCGGGCTGAGTGTTGCGCCGCTAGAGGGCGTCAGGCGGGGGGTGCTGGTCTCTCGGTGCTGCAGCGGGGACGGGGGCGGCGTCCTGGAGGTCTATCCTGTGCCGGGCAGCCTCTACTATAGGCTCGTGTTCTCCGGCCCAAGTCTCCGCGTGGAGGCCTACGACGCGGCGACGGGCCGCCTTGTCTGGAGCAACGCCACGAGCCTGCCGGTGGTCCATACTAAGCCCCTTCCGGCGCCGGTGTTCGGCGAGGCCGCCCCCGGCGGGGGCCTCGCCCTCGAGGTGCCGCTCCTCGACGGCAACGTGGCGGTCTACATCCTGCCGTGCAGGGCGTTGGCCGCGAAGAGGCCCTGGGAGCCGCCACCGCCGTGGCTCCACCCCGGGGCGAGTGCCGGCGGCGGGGGAGGCGCCGAGAAGAAGCGTGTAGCTAGGGCCCTGGCCGATGTGCTCGGGGCCCGCAGCAGCCTGAACGTCGTATACACCACCAGGGCCTATGGGCTCCTCTACGTGGTGGCGGGCTACGGGGAGAACACGCTCCTCGCAGTAGTAGGGCCGCATGGCCTGCAGTGGCTCCGCGGCCTCCAGGGGGCGCCGTGGGGCGCGGCGGAGCCCCTCCCCGGCATAGTCGTGGTCGACGTGGACGGCGTGCTTCACGCCTACCGGCTCCTCCCCGCCCTGTCGCCGCCTATGCCGTGGCCGCTCGCGCTGCTCGCTGCATGGGCCTGGCTCCTGGCACCTCTCGCCGCTGTGGCCGCGCTCCTCATCTTCCTAGGCAGCCTCCCCGAGGCTCCCTGCGTCCCGCTCTTCAGGAGGTGTCCTTGAGGGCTTCCCGCAGCCGCTGGGCGAGCTGGCGGAGGGGCCTTCCTCCCTGGGCGAGGGTCTTGGCGGCGCAGCGGTGCAGCCTGGGGCCCTCGAGGCCCCGGCAGGCGGGGAGCTCGGTGCAGGCCTCCACCCTCCGCCCCTCGGCCTCCACGGCCACGCAGAGCCGGGGCGCCTGCTCGCCGGCCTCGAGCCTGGCCTCCAGCACCCTCAGCTCGAGGCCGGCCTCCTCGGATAGTAGGTACTCTAGCTCGAAGGCGAGATCGGCAGGCATCTCGGGCCCGCCCTCCCCTACGGCCGGCGGGAGGGCGCCTGCTTCGCCTATAGTGTTACCTGGTTGGCCGCCTCTCTGCCGTGGAGGACCCTCACGGCCCTGCCATTCTCCATGACTACCAGTGCTAGGCTGTCCTCGGCGCCGGATTGGCGTGCCGCGTTCACTATGCTCCTGGCTAGCTCGGCGCTGTGGGTGCTCAGCGCTATCAGCGAGCCCGGGTTCTCCTGGATGGTCTCTACTATTTTCGCTGCAAGTATCGCCATGTAGTCGGGGTGTAGGCCTCTCTCCGGCTCCTCGTAGGCCAGGATGGTTCTCCTCCTGCGTGCCAGCGCCAGGCCCGTGAACTGGAGGAGGAGGTGCAGCGCGCCGTCCCCGAGCATGCCTAGGGGCATCTTCCCGCCATGTTTCGACGCTATGACGGGCTCGAAGAACTCCGCGGTGATGTCTGCGGCGTCTAGCCCGGGTATGGACTCGGCGAGCTCCATGAAGGTCTTCGACGCCCCATAGGCTCTGAGTCTTGAGGCAGCATCGTGCAGCATAATTGCCGGGCCACATCGGTTGAGGGGCGCGACTACGCCGGAGAGCGTCCTGCGGAACAGGGTGAACACCAGGAGCCCCGCGTCATCCTCTGCCGCGGCGTCTCCAGGCTCCTCCTCGTGGAGAATTATATTGTTGCGCGCCTTCAGCAGGCTCTTCATGACGCAGTGGGATATGTCGCTGGGTCTAAGCAGCCTGGCCTCCTCCGGGCTGAGCAGGCGGACTGCCTCCCTCACCGCGTCCAGGAGCCGAGGTATCGTCAGCATGTAATCAATGGATTGCATGTGTGTGGCCGTGTAGTAGTAGGTCTTCTCGAGGCTGACCCTCCTGGCGCCAACAGCTACCGTCGCAGATAAGTGGACAGCCTCCGAGACCGCAGCCTCCACCACTACACGGAGTCCCCGGCTGAGCGCCTCGAGGACGACAGCGGCCTCCTCCTGCAGCGCGGTACCTGCCGGCTGCCCACCGCATAGCCCCTTCAGCAGCCCAACTATCCTCTCCGCTATGCTATACGCGTCGAAGTCCTTGACGAGCTCTTGCAGCGGCTCGCCTCGGCGGTAGGCGTTCGTCGCCACCGCTTCGCGGAGACAGCCTGCCAGGCTGTAAGGGCTGATGCCGTCTGCTATCCTGCAGGCCAGTTGCTGTATCTCCCTCTCGCCCGGCCTCGCCAGCTTCAGGCTGGCCGCGTAGCCCGGAGCCCTTAGCTCGATGGTGGCCGCCGCCGAGCCCTCATGGATTAGGGCCGCGGTGTTGCCGAGCAGCTTTGCGTACACAATGTCCATGATGACGTCTTTGCCGCGCCAGTCCCGCATCCCGCTGCCCGCCGCTGCCGCCGCCGCGAGGGCCTCTAGGAGGGAGGACTTGCCGGACCCGTTCCTGCCAACCACTATCGTTATGGGCGCGAGCTCTGCCTCGACGAGCTCTATGCCGCGGAAGGACTCGACACGCAGGGCAGCGGACTGCATTACGTCTCGGCCACCGCCCAGGGGGTGTCCCCGGCTGCGTTTTTTGTTATTGGTAGTTTTGATAGGGGCTTCGGGTGCGTGTACTCTCCTGTCAGGGAGGTGGCTGGGCTTATAGCCCCGGGGGCCGTATAAGGTATTACCTTGGGGCTGCGGGGCTTGTCCGTGGAGGCTGCTGGCGTCGCCTGCGGCGGCCTATCCGCCGAGGCCATGGTTGCAGGGAGGCTGGTTAGGCTGCCGAAGCATAGCCCCGTGTTCCAGCTCTACGGTGCCCTGGAGGAGGCGGAGGCCCGCATCGGCCTGGCCAGGGCGAGGACCAGGGACCCTGTCCTCGGCGAAGCGCTGCTCCTGGCGGAGAGGCTCGTCCGTGCCGCGCTCCACGTCGTGGCGACCGGCGAGGCGGGCGTCGCCGGGAGGCTCCTGGAGGAGGCTAAGCAGGCCGCGCTCGGGCTCCCGGAGCCGAGGGGGTGGAGCCTGGCCGGCTGCAGCGTGGAGGAGGCCGAGGCGGCGATAGCCTCCGCCAAGGCCAGGGAGGCGGAGAGGCTCGTCTCGGCCCTGGTCGAGGAGGGCGTTCTGCCCCCTGAGGTTGGCGAGGCGGCCGCGGGGCTCCTCTCCGCAGCCTCCCTCATCCTCTACCGTGTCAGGTGGGGGCTCTGCGGAGGCCGCGGCAACTGGT
>JAMOSW010000049.1 GCA_027062725.1 Pyrodictiaceae archaeon
CGGCCTAGCCGTGAGCATCAGTGCCAGCGTCCTGCCAGCATAGACTGCCGCGAAGCCCAGAACGAGGTTCAACGCCATGTTGGCCGCGGCGTGCGCGACAGCCCCCTCTGTGTATAGAGCGAAAGTCTCGTAGGCGAAGGTCGAGAACGTGGTGAAGCTACCACAGAACCCTGTCGCGAGTAGGAGCCTCTGCTCGCGCGTAAAGAGCCCGCTGGTCAGCGAAGAGTAGGCTATGAAGGATAGTAGGAAGCTGCCGAGCACGTTGACGAGCAGCGTACCCCAGGGTATAGTCGAGCCGGGGAGAGCCTTTGACACTAGGTATCTAGCCACAGCGCCCAACACTCCGCCCACAGCGACGTACGCGATGTCGGCCAGGCTCATTGCCCCTGCACCGTTGGCACACGGCTCCCAGCGATACACGATAAACGCGTTCCACTAGCCGTCTTTCCCTCCCCGGGTGTCGCTGGGTGCAACAGGTCCGGCATGGCGAGGGCCCGGTCAGGTGGAAGAGGCTGAGAGTGTATATCGACGAGTCAGACAAGTGTCACGGTAAGCCACTCTACCTCTACCTGCTCGAGGAGTTCAGGAGAGCCGGGATACGCGGCGCCACAGTGTACAAGGGTGTCGCTGGCTACGGGTCTCACAGTGTCCTACACCTGCCCCACATACTGAGGTTATCCGAGGACATGCCGATTGTAGTCGAGGTTGTCGACGAGGATTCTAACATCGAGAAGGCTTTGAGGATAGTCAGGGAGTGTGTAGAGGAGGGTCTCGTAACGCTCGAGGACGTCTACGTCTACTTCTATGGGCACCGCGGCTCCTAGGGCTTCACGGCCGCCGAGACGCCTCTAACCAAGAGTATGTTCACTACATTCTCGTCGCTCGAAGCCACGTATGCTATCCTAAGCTCGTCGCCCTTAACGCCGACCGCCAGCTCCTCGACAAGACCCTCTACCTCGTACTCTACTCTCGCCAGCCTAGCGATACCGCCCCCCGGAGCCACCAGGTACACGTCTATGCCGTTCAGATTCACTCCGACGAAGTAGGGGCCCCACTTAGCGCCCCGCAACACCTCGCTATCCTTCATCTCGCTCTTCTCGCCGCTCTCGGTGTTCACTAGCACGAGTCCATGCGTCTCTGCGAGTAGCCTAGTCTCGTCGATCCACTTCACGTGAAACACGGTGTCCCTCAGCCTAATCTTGCCGACCGGTTGCCATCCACCTGGCCCCCGCGACACTATGTACACGTACTTGCCTACAGCGGCTGCAACCCTCCCATCACGGTAGTCGACGTCATTGACATCATCTTCGATTTCAAGCTTCACTATACCCTCTCGTTTCAACCCCCATGAGCCCATGGAGTAGAAGAGGAGCTGGCCGTCATGCAACCCGATTATCAGGAGGTTGTCGTGCGTAACGGCTAGGCTGCGGGGTGGTAGGAGCGAAGTCGTGGGCACACCACAGCACGTGAAACTGGGAAACTTGCACACCTGCACCAGGCGGCCCTCACCAGCCGCTATGAACCCGCGACTCCAGGTTAACGTGTAGGGCGTGAAGCCCTTCCACTCCTCGCGGTGCACTATCCTCGCCTCCCTGTCAACATCCAACACATAGATGCCGTTGTCTTCGACGCCAACGGCCAGCAGTGAGCCGGAGTCGTCGAATGCGAGGCTGTGAACATCCTCCTCGAGCTCTACTCTAAGACTCCTGGTCTCCAGTTGTCCAGCCATACGAGTTTACCATGAGGAATATGTATCGTTCCCTCGTATTTAAACTGGCGTTACCAATTGTTGCTAGCCTTGGGCGT
>JAMOSW010000050.1 GCA_027062725.1 Pyrodictiaceae archaeon
AGGGGGCCGCAGAGCCGGGCTCCACGCTTCTCCCACCCCTCCTGTGCTTCAATGCCTCAAGCCCTCTGGCTCCTCCGGGCTAGGGGGTAGGCAGCGAGGGCTGCGAGGCTTAGCAGCGTGGCGGCGAGGAAGGGCGCCGAATGGCCCGGCATGGGTCCCAGCCGCGTGCCCCGGAACGCGTCGTACAGCACCGCGGACGCCAGGGGCCCAACGACCTGGCCAACGTTGTTGACCGTGTTCGACACCGCGACGATCGTGGAGGCCAGTGCTGTGCCGAGGAAGGCTGCGTTCCGCGTCAGGGGGAGACTGCTCCGTGTCGCCACGTTCACCAGGGCTATCCCTGCCGCCACCCCCGCCAGGCCCAGGGGCGCGGTGCCCACCGCGAGCGAGCCCAGCGCGGCCGCAGAGAGGAGCACCGCAAGCACCGGCCCCGGCCCAACCCTCTCCGCCATGGGGCCGGCCGCGAGGCTCCCCAGGAAGGCTGCCACGCCGGCAGCAGAGAGCACGCCAGCCAAGTCGCGCCTGGAGAGACCGTAGACGTCGCTGAGGTAGACGTAGAGGAACTCCCTCATAGAGCCACTCAGGTAGCCCATGACGAGCGAAACCAGGAGTATCCACAGAGTCAGCCCCGACAGCTCCCCCGCGGCGCGGCGCAGCCCCGCCCGAAGCCCCCGCCTCCGCAGCGCCGGCGGCGGCGCCCACCGGGACGCGGCAGCAAGCAGCAAGCCGGCGGAGGCGAAGAACACGGCAGAGAACCGCACCGAGCCCGCGTTGTCGAAGGGCAGCACGCCGTAGAGACCCTGCCCCAGCACCATGCCCAGGAACGCGGCGGCAAAGTAGAGGCTCATGGCCGACCCCGCCCTGCCCCCCGCGAGAAGCGCTGTCATCGCCTGCGTGACGGGCCAAACCATCCCGCTCAGCGCGCCCCAGGCGGCGTCCAGCAGGAGCACCAGGGCCACGCTACGCGCAGCGCCAGTAAGGTACACGACAACGGCGACACCGAGCATGGGGGCAGACATGAGGAGCCTCCGGGCCCGGGGCGAGAAGTCGCTCAGCAAGCCCGCCGCCAGGGCAGACAAGGCACGAGGCACCATGAACCAGCTCGTAAGGCTCGACACAGCCAGCACCGAAGCTGCAAGGTCATACCGCAGGTACCGTGCAAGCGCGAGCCTAGACAACCCGGCAGCAACGCCCGCGAAGAACACGGCGGCAACAATCAATGCAAGCGCACGTGTCCGCCCCTCCTCTGCATCCACCACGCACCGCACCCTGGAGAGGGCCGCCGGAGCCCCAGAACGCCGTAATTAAGGCCCTACAAGCTGCAACGCAGCCCAGGGTGGGCGCACAGTGGGAGAAACGGTGGGTTGCAGCCCCTCTACGCGCCTCTACGGTCTCATCGGTTCCCCGGTCTCGGGCAGCTTGAGTCCAGCTATCCACTGCTCAGTGTTCCGCGCTGTGGGTGTGGACGCTGTCTACCTGGCCTGGGAGACGGAGCCCGAGGAGCTGAGAGAGACAGTCTCCGCGCTGCGGAGGCTCGCGGCGGGGTTCAACGTGACGATACCCCTCAAGGAGGCCGTCCTGGGGCTTCTCGAGAGGGTGGAGGGGGCGGCTGAGGAGATAGGAGCCGTCAACACCGTGAAGAACGTAGAGGAGGGGCTTGTTGGCTACAACACTGACTATCTTGGCGTCGCCCGCTGCCTGGAGTCCAGAGGCTGGAGGCCCCGCATTGTGCTCCTGGTCGGCGCCGGCGGGGCGGCCCGGGCAGCCGTCTACGCAGTGGCGGCGATGGGGGCGGAGAGGCTCTACGTGGCCAACCGCGGCAGGGAGAGGGGGGAGAGGCTCGCCCGGTGGGCCACGATGCTGGGCCTTGACGCGGCCTATGTTCCGCTGGGTGAGGCCGCCAGGTACGCGAAAGAGGCCGACACGGTGATCAACGCCACACCCGTGGGGAGCTACGCCTGCTGCCCAGGCGAGGCCCCGCCCGTGCTCGAGGGGCTCCACAGCGGCCAGCTAGTCTTCGACATGGTGTACAGGCCTCTCCGCACCAGGCTGCTAATGGAGGCGGAGAAGCGTGGCGCCGCCACGGTCGACGGGCTCTGCATGCTCGTCTGGCAGGCGCTCGAGGCTGACAGGGTGTGGGAGGGCGTGGAGCCCAGCCAGGACCTCTACCGCGTTGCAAGGGAGGAGGCGCTGCGGGCGCTGGAAGAGCCCCCGTAATACATGTATTACGGTGGCGGTGGTTTCCGCTACCCTGCCCCGGAGGGGCGGCGCAGTGAGCGTAGTGGTGAGCTTCCGCATAGACCGGAGGCTAAAGGAGCGCATGGAGAGGCTCCGCCACATCAACTGGAGCGAGGTCGTAAGGAGGGCGATAGAGGAGGTCGTGGAGAGGGAGGAGGCGCTCCAGAGCCGCGGCAAGGACCCTGCCCGGATCCGCCGGGCCGCTTTGAGGACCGAGCAGCTCTCGAGGAGGAGCCCCACCGGCTGGAGCAGTGTGGAGGAGATACGGCGGTGGCGGGAGACCAGGCACTAAAGACGGTTGTAGTCGACACGTCGGTCGTCGTCAAGTGGTTTGTCGAGGAGGAGTATAGCAGAGAGGCAAGGATGCTCAGAGACGCCTACATCGCCGGCCTCCTGGACCTAGCCGCGCCGAGCCTGCTGCCCTACGAGGTCCTCAACGCGCTGCGCTACAGCAGGCTCTACACGGCGAGCGAGCTGCGCGAGATAGCACGCATCCTCGACGACTACCAGCTCACCCTACACCAGCTCAGCAGCCTCTACGCCGAGGAGACAGCGGCTCTTGCCCACGAGAAGGACCTCACGGTATACGACGCAGCCTACGTCGCGCTGGCCGAAAGGCTGGGCACAGTGCTCTACACCGCGGATGAGAGGCTCCTCCGGAAGCTAGGCCCCGGAGGGGCAGCGAGGCACATAGCCAGCTACAGGGGCCCCTAGGGTAGGCAGGGCTGATACAAGTATAGCCGTCTCGCCGTCTCTAGGCCTCTCTCCACCCCGGCGCGGCGGCGTGAAGAGCGGGCTACCAGGCCGAACCCGGAGCCTCCCTCCCGGGGGTGTGGTGCTTGATCTCGGGGGCGACCGCCGCGCCGATAGCCTCCACGGTATCCGGGCTAGCTTAGGTCGCCGCAGCCGCAGCCCATCTCGAGGATGAGGCGGTGGAGCTCCTCTAGGCCCTGCTTCTTGAGCGCGGAGACCCTTGGGACGTCCACGTGCTTGCTGTAGGCTAGGAGGGTGCGCAGAAGGTCTCGGAGGAGCTCGGCGTAGAGGCTGTGACTTTGCCTTAGCTGCTTGCTGAGCTTGCCGAAGTCGCGGAGGGTGTCGCCCGTGTAGCCCTCCCCGGGAGCCAGGTCGGCCTTGTTGATGACGGGTGCTGCCTCTACGCCTAGCCGCAGCGCGACTGCGGTCGCCATTACCAGGAGGAAACCGTAGTCCTCGGGCCTCCGCAGCATCTCGGCGTCGAGGACGAAGAGGGCGTAGACCGTGCCTAGCTTCTGGAGGCTGTTGGCGAGGCGCCAGGCTATGTCGCGGAAGAGGAAGACCTCCATCTGGCCCGGCGTGTCGACTATGATGTAGTCCCTGGCACAGCGGTCCAACTCCCCAAGCATGTCCGGCAGCCGCTCCGCCACCAGCTCCACAGCCTTCACGAGCGCGCCGTTGGGGCCCAGCCCGTACTTCCTCGCAACCTCCCGGGCATCGACCCAGCGTCTTACATCGAAGCCAGGCTCGTAGGGCAACGTCACGGCGGCTGGGTCGAAGTTGGCGACACAGGCGTCGGAGCCACCCTCGCGTAGCCACTCGAGGTAGGCGGCGGCGAGCGTGCTCTTCCCACTACCAGCCGGCCCCACAAGCACCGGTATAAGCCTCATAGCTGCCGGACACCTCCCTGGGCCAGCAAAAGGGGGCACATCCTCCAGATGCGTATGAAGCAGGGAGTTACCGCCCCGCCTGCACATCTAAATGCTGTACCATTAACATGCGCAGCATAACTCGTGTTGAAGTAACTGCAGGGGGTGCTAGGAGAAGCTAACGGTGCAACATGAGAGGCAGGTAGGGTAAAAGAGCGAGCCCCATTGCAAGCGTGAGGACAAACATCACGGGCGCCAGCGCTATGTATCGAAGAGGATTCACCGGGCTCGCGTACTCCATGTATAACTCCCTATACAGCGGATAGAGGGCTGCAGTGCCTAGGACGGCAAGCAGCGCCACTATAATCCCCAGCCTGAGGCCCCGGCGACCCATAGCTGCGTAGAGGAATAGAGGGGCCAGGTATAGGCCGCCAAGCACGCTGTGGAGCACGGCCTCGAGCTCCACGAGGGGCCCGTAGGGTGCATCGAAGCTGGCCGCCATATAGGCGCCCAGCGCGGAGAGACCCAGCATAGCCAGGTAGAGGACGAGCAGGGACCTCCTAATGGTGGGCATGGTGCGTCGGCCTCCTCGGCCCGGGGCGAGGTACCTGCCCGAGGGGTGTGCCTCGCCCGGAAAAGATAGAGCATAGACTCCTGGTATAGAAGGCTTACCGCTTCTTCACATCAAGCGTCTCCGCCGCCCGCCGCTCCATGGCCGAGGGGGTGGTGGCAGGCAACGAGGTGGCCGCTGTGGCGCTCCACGAGGCTGGGCTCCTCTCTGCGGCATGTTTCCGTCGCGTAGGGGCAGCGGGGGTGGAGCCGGCAGCCGGGGGACGCGTGTCGGGTCCGGTATGTCGCCCCGGAGCTCCACCCGGACCGGCGGGGAGCGGCGGCTGAGCCTGGGAATAGCGGCTAGTAGTGCTACCGTGTAGGGGTGGAGGGGCCGGGTGAGCACCTCCCCTGCAGGCCCCAGCTCGACTATCTTGCCTAGGTACATGACTGCTATCCTGTCGGAGACGAGCTTGGCTGTCGCGAGGTCGTGTGTGATGAAGAGGAGTGAGCCTCCATGCTTCTCCTTGTAGTCTCTTATCATGCGGAGTATGCCGGCCCTCACCGAGACATCGAGGCTCGACGTGGGCTCATTCCGCTACCACGAAGTCGGGCTCCAGCAGGAACGCCCTGATTATCGCGGCGCGCTGGAGCTGCCCGCCGCTCAGCTGGCCCGGACGGCGCCGGTAGAAGTCCTCGCCGGGGCCAGCCCGGCCTCCTCCAGTGCCTCTACAACTCTGCGGCGGGCCTCTGCCTCAGAGGCTGCAAGGCCGTGGACGAGGAGGGGTTCGGCAAGCTGCTCGCCCAGGGGCAAGAGGGGGGTTAAAGCTGGCATAGGGGTCCTGGGGATGAGCTGCATCCTCCTCCGCAGCGGCCTCAGTCCTCCCTCATCCATGTGGGTTATGTCAGTGTCGTCGAACAGTATCCTGCCTCCCGTGGGCTCAAGGAGGCGGAGGAGCAGCCTGCCAAGCGTTGACTTACCCGAGCCGCTCTCCCCGACCAGCGCCGCCAGTTCGCCGCTCCCCGCCTCCAGCCAGGCATCCTCAACCGCTGCACGACCCCCCGGAGCGTGTAGTAGTAGACGGTGTCCCCCTCTACGCTCAGCACCCGCTTACTCATCCCGCCGGCGCCTCCACCCAGGCCTACCCGGGGGGACACTTCACCTTCCGCCGGTCCTCGCGGCCTCGCCCAGCCCCTCGCCGATGAGGGCCAGGCTGAGCGCGAGCAGCGTGATAGCCGCCCCAGGGGCGGCTATGAGCCACGGGTATTGGAGGGCGAGGCCCTTCGCGTTGTAGAGCAAGCTATACGTGGTGACCCAGAAGAACGTCGGCGGCGTCAAGATAGGCCCCAGTATGCTGATGCCCTACTACACCCTCTACAAGACAGCCAGCTAGCCGCCCAGAGCGGCGGACAGGAGAGCCCCCCGGCCAACCCAGGAGCCCGGTCCCCTCCGGTTTTTGCGTCCCCCGAGGCACCTCCCTTTCCGGACAACTCCTAAACCCTCAGCAGGACAACGTTCACTCGCTCCACATCTCTGAGCGCCGAGTCTGTGGTGATTATGGTTGCCCGAAGCTTCCCGGCCAGGGCTATGAGGTAGCAATCAGCGAGCGAGAGCCGACTATAGTGTCTCAGCCTGAGCCTAGCGGCCCGGAGGGTTAGGTCCTCGTCGACGCCGACTATCCTTATGGGGCTGCTGCGCAGCATGCCGTGCTTTACGAGCGCAGCCTCCCAGCCGAAGACACGGGCGTAGTTGTAGAGGAACTAGGCTAAATTCAACTCAGGCATGTACGCCTCTGCTCTGCCGTCGCACACTTCGTCTATGAAGCGTTTAGCGTCTCTGCGGCCCGCAAAGTAGAGAGCAAGTACGCCCAGCATCAATGACGTATTTCTTTTCCAAGCTCTTCATTCCTCGAGGCATTTATCAACTTAGCCACTTCGAGGGCCTTCTCGCCGTCGGCGCCAAATGCGTCGCGTAGGCTGCGTGGAACCAGGAGCCGTATCTCGCCTTCCTCGACTACCATCTCGAGCTGGCTGCCCTCCCGGAGGCCGAGCCTCCTTCTAACCTCGGCGGGGATGACTATCAAGCCTTTACGGTGCAGCTTTACACGGTACCTATCCAAGACCGTGCACCTTGTGCAGCAGCCCCGGGGGAGGCCCAGGCCTCTGTGGATATCCTCAAGGGCGGGGATGGGTTTAGCGTTTAACGGCTAGCAGCTACGCAGGGAAAGGCCACGGGCCGGCCAAAACAGTCCCTCCCCTCGCCCGTCTTTGCAGGGGATAGGTGCAGCCCAACCCTAGGGAGGTACATAGGGGCCCGGGCAGGCGCTGCGCGGGCGGGCCTTGCGCCCTTGCGCTGTCGCGTGGGCTGGGGCTAGAGGTAGTCTAGGTTTAGCCCGGTCTCGGGGTCGAAGAGCATCACGCGCTCCCTCGGCACCACAACGTATAGCCTGTCGCCGGTTCTCGGCTTCTCGTCGGGGGGCAGCACCACCTTGATGCTCGTGCCCGCCGCCTCCAGGGTCACGATGTTCTCCCTGCCCAGGGTCTCTACGACGTAGACCTCGGCCTCTATTGCCAGAGGTTCTCCGGCCTCGGGGGGCTCCTCCTCGAGGCGGGCGTGCTCGGGCCGGAAGACCACCACCACTCTCTCAAGGCCTAGCTTGGAGAGCTTCTCGGACTGGCTCTCCGTTGGTCGGAAGACTGTGCCCGCGACAGTGACCACAGGTGCGCCGTCGAGTGGCCTCACCTTGCCGGGCAGCATGTT
>JAMOSW010000051.1 GCA_027062725.1 Pyrodictiaceae archaeon
GCTGGACGAGGCGGGAGAGGCTAAGAGCAGGCGGCTGGCTTCCCCCTCGGGGAGAGGCTATCTGGCGCCACGGCTCTACTCCTACGACCTACTCGCCTACGACAACGTGGCGCAGGGCAGAACTGGTGCCTCGGAGCCCCGCTCCTACCTGGCGGAGGACGCTTCAAACCTCGGCACGCTGCTTGCATCCATGCCCTGGCTCCTCGACGAGATCAACCGTGTCGCGGCGGAGCTGGCGGGGGCGGAGCTGCGCGTCCTCCTGGATAGGAGGGTGAGCGTGTTCGCGGGCTACGTCGAGGTGGGGCCGGGCGAGGCGGCGACCACTGTGCTCCGTCTCGCGTATTATTATTCTGCTGTGAGGGCGCTCGGCCCGCAGGACGCCATACCGATAGTAGGGCTTGACGACCCGGAGGCACATATGAGCATAGGCGCTGTCGAGGAGCTCGCTGATGCTATTACCAATGCGTCCGAGAGGGCTATATTCCTAGTGGCAACGCATAGCCCGGTGCTCGTCTCGCGGCTGGCAGGGGCCCTCGGCGAGGAGAGACTAGGTGTAGTCTACCTCACACAGCACAGGGAGCCCGGAGGGGGGATGGCGCGTACGGAGCCCGTCGAGGTCCCTGCCTCAAAGGTTGCAGACATTGGCGCGGCGATGAGACTCCTCCGGGGCGGCCCCGGTGAACTCAAAGCCTTATAGCCCCTCGCGGGTCGGCTAACCGGCTTCTTACCCCTGGGGGCCCGGCCGGGGCCAGAACAAGCTGCGGGCCATGGGCCGGTAGCTCAGCCAGGCAGAGCGGCGGGCTTTTAACCCGTTGGTCCCGGGTTCAAATCCCGGCCGGCCCGCCAAGATGGGGCCCTGGTGTCCCCTACGGGGGTGCGGCCAGGGTCCACCCCTCCACCTTCTTCGCCCCTGCCTCCTGGGGCGGGAGGCCTCAAATGGTATGACGCGTGTCTTCTTCTGCTCTCCCGGCTGGGGCGTGCCACAGTCTTGGGGCTGGCTCTGGGCTCTGACGCGGTCGAGGTTGGCATCGTCCTTAGTGGCGCGAGCGCTGGCCTTGCGCCCATCATTGTTAGGCGTGACCGTGAACTCGAGGTTCGCGAGGAGGACCTCGTCGTAATAGCGGATGAGAGACTGCAGGGCTACTACATGCTTGGCGTTGTGCGCTGGGTTACACGGCACGAGCCTTTCCTGAGGAGGAGTACACACAATGTCTACGCGGAGCACCCCGAGGCGCTAGACAATGAGCTTGTCATGCCTTTCACGAATGCCTATGTGGAGATATACGGCGGCCTCTGCGACGGCGGCGCGGTCTGCGGTGGCGGGAGGGGCCTTGTCGCGAACGTCTACGCGCCGACGCCGGGGAGCAGGGTCTACAGGCTGAAGCGCGGCGACTCCCTGAGCGAGTACCTGGGTGTCCCCGAGAGCCATGCGGTCACAGTTGGGGCGCACAAGTATACTGGGTGGAGGCTGCCTCTCGATGCGCGCTGGACCCCCTACCATGTCGGTGTGTTCGGCGCTACTGGCACCGGGAAGAGCAGGCTCGTGACTAGGCTCACGCTGGAGCTGTCACGTGTCGGCTATGGTCTTATCGTTTTCGATCACAGTGGCGTCGACTACGCGCCACGGGCGGAGGCGCTGGGCGCCAGGGTGGTGAGGAGCAGAGAGGTCATGATCAACCCGCTGGTGTTTGCCTCGACGGTTGCCAGGCACCTGGGGGTTACGGGGCAGCAGCGGGACGCGGTAGAGGTTGCCGCCATGTGCTTCGCTATGAAGAT
>JAMOSW010000052.1 GCA_027062725.1 Pyrodictiaceae archaeon
GAGTGACAGTCTACCGCGACGAGAGCAAAGGCGTCCAAGTCATCTACTTCGGCGACAAGCAGGGTGAAGTAGCCAGGCTCCCAATCCGGCGCAGAGAGAAGGAGGAGACCAGGCCGGGGAAGCGCCCCCGGCTACGCATGACACACCTCAAGCGCCGCATGGACCACCGGGCTCTTGAGAGCGACGATCGGCTCCGAGAACTCTTCGAGGCCCGGGAGCGGGAGAACGGCGACGGCACAGTGGTGGTCGAGCTCACAGAGAACAGCACATGCAAAACATGCGAGCTCTAAAGATGCAGGAGCCGGGTCAACGGGCTTTGGACTACGCGAAAGCCCGCGGGTGAGGGTCCGCTTGCTCCGCCTCTACCTCGCCGGGGCGGCGGCTGTAGGTAAGACAACAACCGCCAGCATGCTGGGAAGGCTACTCAACATGCCCTGGATCGAGGTAGAGGCGGAGCATTGTTGGAACCTTGACAGCCCCGAGGAGAGACAAACCTGTTTTCTTGAAACCTTTAAGTCAATAATACGTAGCCAGAAGCGTGGCTTCTTCACAAACCATGTTCTGACTGTCTATGCCTACTCTGCTGTTCTCGGAGTTCCGCATGTGGCCGAGAAGGCCCTCACCTTAGCTCTCCGCGATAAGGAGCACCTGGTCGTCCTTGCTGCTGAGCCCAAAGTTATAGCTGCGAGGATACAGAAGCGTCTATCTAGAGAAGCGTTGAGAAGGCGCAATGTGGTAGAGGAGCAGCTTGCGCTACATGTCAGTGCGCAGAGGGCGTTGCTTGAGGTAGCGGCGCGCTACCACATACCCGTGATAGATACGAGCTGGCTTTCCCCGCGCCAGGTCGCAGAGAAAATAGCCAGTATAGTGATGCGGGGAGCACGTGTAGCCTAGCGCTGGCGGGACATGCCCCTCCTCATGGCCGGGTCTTATTGCGCCGAAGTGGGGGCCTCTCTGCACAGCGGAACTACCTATAACAATGGGGTATGGTTTTGGGTAGGAGCCTGCTCCTGTGGCTCGTGGTTGAGGGCTGGCCGTGGGCTCCCTACCTGGCGGCTAAGGTCGCCACCGGGAAGACGCTGCTGAAGCCTCCCGAGCATTACGTCGTGTCTGGCGGTGAGGGTGGCCCCGCCTACTGGGATGCCGTGGGGTGGGCTGTGCAGGCTGTGGACACGCCCTGCGGCCCCCGGCAGGGCTATGAGGGCCTCCTGGAGCATGTGACTGTGAGGTTCGTAGCCAGGTGTAGCAGGATATGCACCCACGAGCTGGTGAGGCACCGCCTGGCGAGCTACAGCCAGACCTCTACAAGGCTCGGCGGGTTCCACGCAACCGGCTACGGCGAGGCCGTGGAGGCGTTCTGCCGCGGCGAGCTGGGCCTGGAGCGGCTGTGCGTCATACCCATGGGCGGCGGCTATGTGGAGGAGAGGTGCCGCAGCTACCTGGTGAAACTCTGCGACCTGCTGAGCCGTGGAGAGGGCAAGCAGGTAGACGACATTCTGCGGTACGCGCAGCCCGACGCACTGGCGGCCCACATAATGGCCACGACTAACCTCCGAGAAGTGCTCCATATGGCCTCCCTGAGGCTCCACCCGCACGCCCACTGGGAGATACGTCGCCTCGCGGAGGAGCTCCTTGAGAGAATGTGGCGGGAGCACCGGGTGCCAGTCCACCTCATGCTGGCGTTGAAGCGGCCCGGCCTCCTAGAGGCAAGGCGCGACCTCTGGCCCCTCGTGGAGGAGCAGCTAGAG
>JAMOSW010000053.1 GCA_027062725.1 Pyrodictiaceae archaeon
TCCTCCATGTCAGCTCCTTTAGGGACGACAGTACTGCGTCAGCAACAATATACGAACCCAGACAAACTAAACAATTTCGTGCCATACGTTGCACGCCCATCTTTTCCTCAAGACGTTGCTAGCCGCCGCTCGGGCACGGTAGAGGCAGAAGTGTAGAGTAGCCCGGGTCCCATGCGGGCTGGGGGACGGGGAGCCAGCCACGGCTCCATGCCCGCATGCATAGCTTCTCGGCGTCCTCTGGGCCCGTCGCGGGGTCCGCGACTATCACCGTAAGGCCCCCTGCTGTGGGGGTAGCTGAGCGCGTCGATGGCCCCCAGGGTCTCCGTGGGGCGAGGGTGTCGCCGGGCCGGGAGGGTCCAGAGCTCCTCCCGGAGCACCCCGTCGAGGCAGCCGAGCAGCTCTCCCATGTAGAGCATGTCGACGGCGACGCCTATGTTGCCGTACACCACGGGGACGCCGTGGCTCCGGGCGGCGTCCTCGGCCCAGCAGACGAGGCGGGGCCATCTCCGCTCTGGGGTCTCTGCCCCCGGAGCCAGCCGGGCCGCTGCTCGGCGAGAACAGTGGCCGCGTCGAGGTTGTCCAGGTAGACGTCGCCGAAGCCCATGGCTGTCAGGCGCTGGATCTCGCTGAGCAGGGCGCGCCTCCACGCGGAGGACCAGTACTCGACCAGGTACTCGCCCTCGTAGCCGGAGGGGCCAGTAACTTCTCCGTCCCTCCGCGTAGCCCGCGTTTACGTAGCCCAGCACGAGGGCCCTCCGGCTGTGGAGCCGCTCAACCGCCTCCCGGGCGGCTAGGCCGGGCTCGAGTACGGCAATCCTCGATGCCACGGCCCACGGCGGCGGGAGCACACGAGAGAAGAGGTACGCCGCCTCCATGCCCCAGGTAGGCACTGTAGCGGCTTTGGTCAAGGTCTTTGTGACGGTGATGGTCTCGTAGCGGAGGGCGCCGCACACGGAGGGTCCACAGCCGCCGTGGCCCGTGCTGGGTAGCCAGGGTCGCCGCCAGCGCCGAGAGGACGAGGAGGCCGGCGTATAGCATGTTGCGGGACAAGGCTAGCCCCTTAGGGGGTGCCGTGGGTGCGTGTTAAGGCTTGTGCCTCTAGAGCTAGGAGGGGATTCTATCACCACCCGGTGTGAAAAGAAACTCTCTCGGTGGCCCTCTGAGAGCCTAGGGGAGGCGTACCCGGGATGCCGAAGAGGATCCTCTACCTTGGCGGCGGCGCCTGTACGCTGGTGGCGCTGCGCCGCATAGCCGAGGAGGCAAGGAAGGCCGGGATAGAGGTTGAGCACACGATAGTCACCAACAGCGAGTGGCACTATTTCCCAGCCTTCTTCCCCGACGTCGCCCTCGGCGAGGCCGAGCCTGACGACGTCCGTGCCCCAGTGGAGAACATGGCTAGGGCCTACGGTGCCCGCCTGGTCCTCGACACCGTCACAAGGGTTGACCCTGCGGAGAGGCTCGTGGAGACCGCCGGGGGCGAGAAGCTGGGCTACGACTACCTCTTCGTCTGCCTCGGCACCAGGTACGGCTGGGAGGACTATCCGGGCCTCAAGGAGGCCGCTGTCCACAACTACACTCTTGAAGGCGCGCTGGAGATGAGGCGTGCTCTCGCCGAGTTCCGGGGAGGAGACATAGTGGTCCTTGTGCCCGAGTTCCCGCACCGCTGCCCCGGCTACCCCTTCGAGGTCCTTGGCCGCCTTGTCTACCACGCCCGGCGCCGCGGCGTGAAGGCGAGGGTGAGGCTCGTCCACGCGTTGCCCATGAAGGCGGCTCTGGAGCATCTCTACGACCTGGCGGTGACGTGGCATAGGATACATGAGGAGATAGGCGACATAGAGTACGTTATGGGCAAGCAGGTTGACCACGTGGACCCCTCCACCAAGACAATACACTTCAAGGACGGCGAGACAATGAGATATGACCTCCTCGTTGCCACGCCGCCGGCGAGGCCCCCGAAGCCCCTCGAGGACACGCCCCTCGTCTGGAGCAAGGACCCCCGGTTTCTGGAGACAACGTTCCCCACATTCCGGAGCAGGAGCTACGACGACGTATTCGTGCCCACCGACTCCGCTATGCCGAGCGTGAACCTGCCGTTCGCAGGCGTGCCCGTCCACTACGCGGCCGTGGCCGCCGCAGACACTGTCCTCGCAGAGCTGAAGGGAGCCAGCGGCCCCATACTCTTCCCCGACAGCATGACGATAGTCCTCGACTTCGGCAAGACGGGTGTCGCAGTGGTGTTCGACGTGGAGCCTGCGCCGGGCGGCGTCGCGAAGACAAAGCCCTACATCGCCGCCAAACACCCAATGATAAAGCTCCTCAAGTACAGCTTCTACAAGGGCTGGATAAGGTCCGTGAAGGATCTCGTCCCGCTCCACGTTTCCACGTAGCCTACACTTGTAGCCCTATACGAGACGTGATAGAGGTGGATTCGTATGGCGGAGAAGGAGAGGAGGGGGAAGAGCGTGGAGGAGCTCCTCGCGATGGAGGAGCAGACAGCCAAGGCCATCATAAGTCTTGCTGAGGCAGCCGCAAAGCTCAAGGAGAGCGGCATGTTAGACATGCTCGCCACCATGGCGGAGAAGTATGAAGAGCTACTCCTCTACACCAACGACCAGCGCGTCTTCCATGCCCTTGCGCTGGCCGAAGCCGCACTCAACGGGCTCCACCGCGCAGACCCCTGGAAGGCAAAGCCCGCCGTGGAGCAGCTAACAGGATGCGTAGCGGAGGCTCTTGACGCAGAGGCTCTGGCTAAGGCCCCGCCCGTCAAGGGCGTCTTCAGCCTCTTGAAGGCCCTGAGCGACCCCGACGTGGCGAAGGGGCTAGGCGCGCTCCTCTACCTGGCGAAGAAGCTCGGCGCATGCCTAAACAAGGCATCACAGAGCTAGAGCTAGGCCTCAAGCCCGCCGGGCCGCTTCCTATAAGTGTTTTGTCCCTACACGTGGCGGAGCCCAGCTCTTTTCCATATACTGAGCCGAACCATACTTTTTCGGGGACCAGCCGCCGTGGCCGTCAGGCAGAGCACCCACATACCGCCAGGCGTGGCCCGCATAGCCTCCACCCTCACAAGGCTCTTCGAGCGCAGCGCCGCCATCTTCCTCGACAGGCTCAGTAAGGGAGCCGCAGACCACCAGGGGCTCCGGAGGCTCATCTCCAGGCTGGAGGGCCCCATAGGGCTCTACATACACGTGCCATTCTGTCACCAGCCCCTGTGCAGGTTCTGTTGCTTCGTCCGCTACCCCTACAGCGCTGAGCAGGCACGGCTCTACCGGAGAGCCGTGCTCCAAGAGATAGAGGAGCAGGCTAGCCTAGCCGAGGCCGCCCAGGTAGAGACCATATACGTCGGCGGCGGCACGCCCAGCATGGACCCCGAGTTGCTGGCCGAGATACTAGACCGTGCCCGCGAGGCCTGGGGCGCCCGCAGCGCGACGGTCTCAGTCGAGGCAAGCCCCAGGGACGTGACCGACAGCTTCGTCCACGCACTGCGGGGCCTGGTGGACAGGCTCAGCATAGGCGCCCAGGCCCTGACCCCGGAGAGGCTCCGCCGCCTCGGCAGGCTAAACACGACCGTCGAGGACGTGGCCCGGGCGGTCGAGGCCGCCCGAGGCAGGTTCCCGACAGTCAACCTCGACATGGTCTGGGGCCTCCCCGGCGAGGGCCCAGAGGAGACCCGGAGGGAGGCCCGCAGGGCCCTGGCCCTGGGCCTGGACCAGGTAACCTTCTACCCCATCATGCCCACGCCCGCGACCCGGAGGGAGATAATCGGCAGGGGCGGCCCCTGGAGCCCCTGGGACCCCGAGAACTATGCGGCGATACTCGAGGAAGCCGCGGAGGCGGGCTACAGGCCCTCTACGCCCTGGTGCATGAGCCGCCGGGAGGGGGCCCCGATAGACGAGTATATTGTTGACACGCCCTGGTTCATAGCGGCAGGCCCCAGCGGGATAACCAGGCTCCCCGGCCTCGTCGCCGCCAACGCGTTCAGGGTGGAGCACTACGCCCGCCTCGTGGAGGCCCGTGGCCTCGCGGCACGCTACGCCGTGGCCCCCAGCCAGCTGGAGGATGCCCTCTACGTCGCCGAGTCGATGCTGTTCGGGCTCCGGTGGAGCCCCAGGCTCCTAGCCACGCGCTACGGCGAGACAGGGGCGGCCATCGCGGCCTACGTCTCGGCGAGCCTTGTCCTCCTGGGCGAGCGTCCTGGCCCAGAGGGAGGCTGGCTGCTGGAGAAGCCGACCACACTCTACGCCCTCCACAGGGCCCAGCATATCCTCTACACGGCGCTCGCGTGGTTCCGCCACGAGGTCCTCGCCCGGGAGGCCGCGGAGGCGGCAAAGGCCCCCGCTACCCCAATAACCCTGCCACCCGTGCATCCGGCCTAGGGGAGCAGCACCTCTATGCCGCGAGTGGTCGGCGCCAATGCAGTGAGGCGGATGATAGACCTGCTCACCCTCGCCACCGCGGGGGTGATAGTGCTGGCGATAGCGGCGAGCCTCCCAAGCCTCTACCGGGAGGCTGCCCAGCTCCTAGCCACCGGCGCAGAGAAGGAGAGGATAACCGACATACTGGACCGGGTCCTCCTCCTCGTCCTCGCCCTCGACGTGGCCAGGGCCTTGGCCGCGGCGGCGCTCCACCGGGCACTCCCCGTCAGGATAGTCATAGAGACAGCGATAGTCGCCGTCCTGAGGGAGCTGATATCAGTCGAGATAAGGAAGCTCACCCCCACCATGGTGCTAGCCCTGGGCGCCGTCTTCGCTGTCCTCGCGGCCGCCTGGGTGGTGATAGGCCGGCTCGAGACCCGCGGCGAGCTCCGCGAAGAGCTGGAATCCATAGCCAGGGAGGAATAGCCCACACGTGGAGCCCAGGCCGCGCTCACATTATGACGCGGTACCTCCGGGGCCCAAGCCTCCCCACAAGCGCCTCGTACTCCCTCCTTCGCATGACCGTCACCACCTCCACCACCCGGCCACGCGCCGCGTAGACAACCGCGACCCCGTCCACGCCGAGCGCGAGGTAGACGTCGCGGAGGGTGTCGTAGAGGAGCTGCACCGGCTCCCTCAGCGCCCCCAGAACCTCCTCCACGGACACACCCCTCTCCCGCATCCTCTCCACAGCGTGCCTGCTGAAGCGGAGCCTCCAGCCGCCAGGAGGCTCAAGCAGCAGCAAGAAGCCATGACACCTCCTTGCCCAGATGCTGCCCACAACCAGCCCCTGGCGGCTTATTAGATGCGCCAGGGACGCCATATAGCCGGGGCAGGCCGGGTTGGCCGACGCCGTGGCTCTAAGGATTCCCCGCGGGGTCGCCGAGAGGCTGGAACAGGAGGCCAAAAGAAGCGGGCAGACGCTGGAGGAGTACGTGCTCGACCTCCTCTTGCAGGGTCTTGACCCGCCGGAGCGGGCCCGGGAGTACGCTGAGGCGGCAAGGAGCCTCCTCGAGCAGGCCCGCGAGGAGCTAGAGAGGGGCGATGTGCGGCAGGCGGCGGAGAAGCTCTGGGGCGCGGCGGCGCTCGCGGTGAAGGCCTACGCCTCCTGGAGGGACGGGAGAAGACTATCCAGCCACGGGGAGCTATGGGAATACAAGAGGATAATGGCCAGGGAGCTCGGTGGATGGGTCAGCGATGCGTGGTACGCAGCGCAGAGCATGCACATCTGCTTCTACGAGGGCTGGTGCAGCCGGGAGGACGTGGAGGAGGCCCTAGCGAGGATAGAGAGGCTAGTGAGAGAGGTCGAGAGACTGGTAGGGACCTAGCGCCCCCCGGGGGTGCCGAGCCCGACTGTTGTTCCGGGCTGCTGGGTGTCTCGCGGGAGGCCTGGCCCTCCTCCCCGGACGGGGGGCTAGAGGGGCCTCGCTATGAGTATGCCGTCCTTGTCGTGGGTTATCCTGGCGGGGACCAGTTGGCCCGGTTTCGCCCACCTCGCGTTGACTAGTGTTACGACGCGTTTCTCCCGGGTGGCGACTGCTAGTAGCTCGCCGTGCTGCCAGCCGGGGCCTGCGACCTGAAGCACTGTGCGGCTGCCCCGGGGCAGGGGGTTCCTCACCCTGGGGGCGTGGCGCATGCCCCACTCCTCCATGGTCCATGTGAGTCTCTTGCCTGTCCTCTCTTCGAGCTCGCGTAGCCATCTCCAGTACTCGCTCCAGCTGGGCTCCCTTACTCCTGGCGGGTGGCGGCCGCGGCGGTGGGCCACGTACTTCTGGACCGTGACTGGTGGCCAGCGCTTGCCGGCGCCTATCCTGTAGGCCCATTCTATGATCTCGACCACGTCCTGGTCGTTGACTCCTGGTAGCCAGACGGGGGTTACGTGGAGGTCTATGCTGGTCTCCCTAGCTATGTACTCTGCTATCTCTCTTACGTGCTCTACATTGTACCAGGGGGTGGCTGTGAGCTTCTTCGCCTTCTCCGGGTCCAGGGTGTCTATGCTGAGGTTTATCCTGTCGAGGCCCGCCTCCTCCAGCCTATCCACAAGCCGCCGGGTCAGTGTCGCGCCGTGGGTCTCGGCGGCCACGCTGTGCACCATGGGGCTCTGTTTGAGCAGCGCCACCAGCTCCACCAGGCGGGGGTAGGTGAAGGGGTCACCGACACCGTCTATTAACGCCTCGACTGTGACGCTCTTCTCCCGTGCAACCATGTCCACCCAGTCGGCGAGCCAGCCCGGCTCCACGATGTACTCTGCCTGCCGGGTCCGGGAGGCGGGGCCGGCGTCCACGCTGCAGAATATGCAGGAGAGGGGGCAGAGCGTGGTCGGCCGGACCTGTAGCACGTTGCTCCCACGGTCTATTACGCCGAACGCTATGTGGCCGAGGAGCGGCATGGGCTCCCCGACGCGGAGAACCGGGCGGCCCCACGCCCTGGCTAGCGGGGCCAGCCCAAGCTCCTGCACCGGCTCCACGGTGCCGCCTCCGCGCCCACCCACGCCGCGCTTCACCGTCGTCCAGCCTCCCCGCCTCTGCGCCCCAGGGAGGGCCATAGCGTTGCCGGGCAGCCTCTGTTCGTCTCAGAATGACGCTCGAACGTTTTTC
>JAMOSW010000054.1 GCA_027062725.1 Pyrodictiaceae archaeon
ATGGTCGTAGTTGGCTACGCCGACTCGGGCGTACGGGACATACTTCAGCATGGCGGCGGCGTCCTCGTCGAGGACGAGATGGGGGCCTCTAAGGCACTAGCAGGCTTCTTCGCTGACCGTGAGCGTCTTGAGGTGCAGAGGCGTAGAGCGGTGCAGGTGGTGCAGGAGAGGTTCAGCTGGGACACAGTCCTCCCCAGGATACTGAGCGTCTACCGCAGTACAATAGACTATGCGGGACTAGAGGACTACGAGTACCTACTCCACAGGATATGGGTGAAGCTCTCCAGAAAACTAAGCCACCGATGAAGGCCGAGGAGAGTAAGGCACGGGGAAGGCTGCAGCACTAAAGCCTTCTCAGGAGGGGTACCGTCCATGCCCGCCGGGAAGGTAGCAGTAATAAGCTTCGACGTCGAACAGGATTGTCCGCCCTACCTCTCCACCACGAAGGGCATGGAGGAGGGCCTACCACGCCTCCTTGACCTCCTCGCCGAGAAGCACGTGAAAGCAACCTTTCTCTTCACAGGGGACATGGCCCGCCGCTACCCCGGCCTAGCGCGGCGCGTGGTCGAGGAGGGCCACGAGCTAGGCTGCCACGGCCTCACCCACGAGAGGTTCGACAAACTACAGCGGGCCGAGGCAGAAAGAAGGCTAGAGAAGGCCACCGCCATACTCCGCTCCTACACCGACAACGTGGTCTCCTTCCGCGCCCCCAACCTCCAGCGCCCTAGGTGGCTCCTCCCCGTCCTCGCGAAGCTAGGCTACCAGGTCGACTCCTCGTCTGCAAGATATAAGCCCCCATTCACCCGCCGCCCGGGAAGGGCCGGCGAGCTGCTAGTCGTGCCAGTCTCAGTCACCAGCTCGGTTCTCCGCCTACCCTGGAGACTACAAGCCATCATCCACCGCCGGCTTGCACCACCCCGTGTCTACTTTAGCCACCCATGGGAGTATGTTGACATGAGCCGCGCCGGGGTACGCTTAGACTGCAGGTTCAACACCGGCGAGAAGGCGCTGGAGCTGCTATCAAGGCTTATTGACAGCCTGAGAGCCGAGGGATACAGACTCTTAACACTGGCAGAGCTCGCAGACCTATACTAGAGGAGCCATGCCCTACGAGATATTCACCACCTACGCATCACGCTACGACAAGTGGTACCAGAAGCACCCGGTCACAGCCGAAAACGAGGCCCAACTGGTAGAGCACATCGTGGGAGACCAGAGGCCGATCGCGGAGATAGGCGCAGGCACAGGCTTCTTCGCCCACAGGCTCAGAGCGGAGGCAGCCCTAGACCCAGTGCTCGAAATGCTACTCGAAGGCAAACGCCGTGGACGCTTCTTCGAGCCCATACAGGCCCTCGGGGAGAGCCTCCCCCTACGCAGCGGCAGCATAGCCACCGCGCTCCTCGCTGTAACCCTCTGCTTCCTTGACAACCCCTACCCCGTGCTCCAGGAGACCCTGCGCATCCTTAGGCACAGCGGCTCAGTAGTAGCCTGCGTAGTGCCTAGAGACAGCCCATGGGGCCGCTACTACCTGGAGCAGGCCCAGCGGGGCCACCCACTCTACCGCTACGCCAAGTTCTACACAGTGGAGGAAACCGTACAGCTGCTCCAAGGAGTCGGCTTCAAAGACCCCCAGGTCGCCGCGACACTAAGCTACGGGCCCCTGGATCCCCCACGCCCCGAAGAGCCAAAGAGGCTGCCACCAGCCGCGGCCGAGAAAATGGGCTTCGTGTGCATAAAGATGACTCGGCCCTAGATGTAGCCAAGCGCGCGCAGCCTCTCCTTAACCTTCTCCTCGTCCTCCCGGCTCATCCCGCCACTCTCACCGCCTTCAGCAGCAAGAGCCTCCTCAAGTAGGAACTCGACAAGCTCCTCCACACTGCCAAACCCACCCTGCTCCTCAACAAACCTCTGCGCCTTCTCGTAGAGCTCCTTGCGGATATTCACACAGACCTTCTCCGCCAACCCCTCCAGCACCCCGCTAAACCTCTCGCCCGTCGACACCTACACACCCTCACAAAAACTTACAGTACAGCACGCCTCCGCGCCACGCCTACAGCCCATCAGAAACCCTCAGAGACCCAACAAGGACCTAACCTCTTCCATGACGACACGTTAACCGTGATAACCGCCAAACGTTAAAGTACAGTTACCAACCCACCATTTGCCGCAAACCCCAAAACACCCCATGGCTCGGGAAGGTTCCTCAACCCCCACCATAGTCGCCGGCTATGGTTATCTCCGCGGGGAGCAGTGGGAGTCAACCACAGTTTTCCTCCATGTGCATTGGTTAGGCAAACCTTGCCTTGTTGTGAGGTTAAAGAATAACTCTTTAAAGCTAGTAACAAGCCACTTTAGGGGCCTAGGCTTCAGCAGGTTTCACATCGAAGAGTTCCACGATATGGTCTGCACTCGTGAGAGCTTCATGCCTAGCCCTCTCGAAAGACTAGCTGTAAGGCCAGAAGGGAAGCATGCGCTCCTACACAGAGACCTAGAGCTAGAGAGGGGGATCGAGATAAGCGTGGAAGAGGCTAGGGGAAATCCTTATGACGTACACACACTATAGTGTGATAGTCGATGAAAAGTATAGGGAAGGCCACGCTAAAGCCATAACCTCGGCATTGACGAGGGAAGCGACCTCGGGAGCTGTTGCAGGCCTCCACATAGAAGTAGACAATGAGCTCACAATAAAGGCGTACAAGAACCTTGGCTATCAAATCATTAAAACCAGAACATGGGTCTTTGGCTTGGCGAAGCAGAGGCTATTGCGCTAGCCATTGAGTATAATTGCGTAGCAGTACTAGATGATAGAATTGCAAGGTCTAAAGCCAAGTCAATGTGGTTAAAGGTTATAGATACCATAGGCTTGCTGCGAAGAGCCTATGACAAGGAGCTAGTAGACAAGGATGGGCTCATCCAAACACTAAAACAGCTTAAAAACATGGCTTCAGAATATCCAAACGAAATAGTACGCGAAGTCTTAGATAAACTAGAGTAAAAGCAAGCGGGTTCTCTTCTCCATTTCACAGAGCGAGGTTATTGACTCTATAACAGCTCATCTATACCAAAAACCTATACCACGCCATGGCCGAGAAATTAAAGCAGCTAAAACGATCTACGAAGACTCTCACGATTGTTGTGTGGCGGGCCCGCCGGGATTTGAACCCGGGACCTCCGGCTCCGGAGGCCGGCGCTCTATCCTGGCTGAGCTACGGGCCCATCCTTATCCCGGCGGGACCAGGTGTCTCGGCCCCATTATGGTGCCTCGGTTAGCCCGGCTTGGTTCTATAAAGGTGTCTGCCGTCTCTGCGCTGTCTACGGCCTTTCCTTCTCCCATGCCTTTACGAGCGCCTCTGCTAGTTCGTTTAGCTTCGCTTCAGGGTCTTTTGCCTTCATTACGGCTGACGCGACGAGGACGCCCACTGTGCCCAGCCTTATTGCTGCCGATGCGTCTTCCCCGCTGGTTATACCTGCCCCAGTCAGTATGGGTATGTCCGGGTTCACCATGTGGACTAGCTTTACCGTGTCTGTGACTATCTCCGGCTTTGCCCGAGAGACGGGGATTCCTGTGCCTATGAGCTCCGGCGGCTCAACCGCGACCATTGTGGGGGAGAGGGCTGCTGCCGCGGCGGCCGCGGTGGGTGTGTCAGCGCATACTAGGGTCTCTAGGCCTAGCGCGGCGGCCCTGCGCACCACGGTGTCGATGTGTGAGAGTTTTACCTGGTGCTCGCTGTGGTTGAGCAGTGTTCCGCGGGCGCCTGCCTCCTTCGCTGCCTCGACGGGTAGGTAGCCGGTGTGTGCGCCTGGCTCCACGGGGTCAACGTGCTGTGCGTAGACGCTGACGGTGTCTAGGACCTCTGCTATCCTGGCTATCTCGGTTGCCGGGACTGCAAGTATTACACGGAGGCTGCCGCGGTAATTGTCTGCAACCCTCTCGGCGGCGAGGGCTATGGCGAGGCCCTTCTCGCCGAATGCGGTGGGGTATGCCTTGTAGTTGACTGCGAGGACGGGGGTCTTCATGGCTTCTTCGTCCTCCACCATGTTCTTTGACGAGTAGCGGGCGTGGAGGCCAGATAGGAGGACCGTGCCCACAGCCTAGTACACCGGGCGAGAGGATGGACGAGAGGACATTAAGATTGGTAACTGCCCCATACGGACTCTCGATTGGGAGGAGAGCGAGGCCCTGGGCTTGGCTGGATGCCTAAAAAGAGGGGGCGGGCTAGTCGTGGAGCTCTTCACCACTTAGTAGCTCGCTGTGCTTTATCTTAGGCTTTATCTGCGCCTCGTAGTCCTTGGCCTCGACAAAGCGATCCTTGAGCCGCTCCAGCACCTGAGGAAGGGTTGTGTACTCCATCTCCTCTGGCCCGAGCCTGTGCGGCATGAACGGGCCATGGCGGCGCATATAGTCTGCTATCTGCTGGGCTAGCCTCCTCGTCTCATCGAATGCTGGGTCGTCGAATAGGTCCACCGGACCTATTAGCCGGCCCTTGGTTATGTTGAAGCCTAGGCCTACTATCCTAGGTGGGCCGTCGAACCTGGTACACTTGGCGTCGCGCTGGCTGACGGGCATTAGTGGGCCCCAGTGGCTGCCCCTCATCCAGCCCGCAACTAGATGTGGGAAGGCGAAGGGCTCCAGTATCTCGCCTAGGGCGGGGAACCCGCTCTGGGCGCGGACGATAGCCACTGGGTCGTCCTTGCCGACGTAGCGGCCTGCTATCAGGTTGAGGCGCTCGCTGCTCACCACAGCGGCTATCTCGTTGTCGTTCTTCCTGTATATCCTCTTTATCACGTAACGGCCAGGTGTGCCGATCAAGGCTAGGAGGTCGTACATCTCCTCGGGGCTATTGAGTAGTACGTACTTGCCCTCGTAGAGGTCCAACACTTCGAACTTGAACCCATCATGCATCCTGGGGTCTATCACGAGGCCTGCAGTGGTGAATGGGTCAGCAAATATCCTGAAGAGGGGCAGGTTGAACGCACCGGGCTCAGTCTTGTCCGCCATGAATACTACTACTGGCTCACTCTTTCTCTCAACGAACTCCATCTCTGCGACGCCGGGGCCCAGGCCCCTCACGTTGCCACTGAACGCGTCGCTCAGCAGATCTTGGCCAGCCGCGTAGAGGCCCAGCTCCTTGGCGACATCGGCGGCCTTCTTGAATGCCTCCCATGCAAGGCCGTGTATCTCCGGGTTGTCCACGCCCTTACGGTGAGTCATAATGAGCTGAAGGTCATCGCCTACATGGGTTACATAGTAGTCTATGATTGTGCCCTTTCTCTTCGCCTCGGCGAGGACCCTCGCGGCTGCCGCCATTGTGTCCGGGTGCACCTTATGGTGGCCAGCAATACTGCCGATGTCCGCCTTAATCACGCTCAGTGTGACCATTCTCTCCTCGCTCATATCTTTTCACCACGCTACGCATACTCCATCTAATATGGGAACCATTCCCCCTGCCGCTTCAAAATAACGCTTGCTACAAAAGGCCTGCCAAACATTCAAATAATACAAAACATAGATAAAAGAGCTCTCTAAAAATAAAAGAAAAACGTATACGAAGTATATCATGGCGTCTCCACGTTACAGAGCCTAGACTATGATAAGGCTAAGGATCTTATCTAACATACTTACAGCTGGAAAGCAATGAAAGAGTCTAGGTGAGACCGTTGATAAGCCGCCCGCCATGCCTCTGGAAACAGCCTGTCAGGAGGTATGGAGAAACCGGTAACGTGCAGCAATACCTTGAGTAAACTTAAGCCCGAAAAAGTAAGTCACATAGCTAACATAACGATGTTGGGTTACTCTCGTGTAAGTTGATCAGACCTCCTGGGCAAGGTAACACAGGCGAAGACATCCCCTCTCATTGCGGAGCCTCTTCTCCCAGCGTACAGATGCTGAGAAGTCACAGCTAGTTGGCAGCCGGTCTCGCCGTCTATTATCAAGCCAGAAACATGAGCCGAAAAGAGGAGGATAATGAGAAGCTCAAGTCAATGCTCTGCTTGGGCTATCTCCCTTAGCCTAAGAGACAAGCGGTTTGCCAGGCCTGTATCCCGGTCGAACCCGATGTATACAAGGGATGTATTGTATGAGAAAATTCGAGTCAATTTTGTGTTGTAGCAATAATCGGAAAGAAGCCGGAGACAACAGGCTTCATGCACGTGGCGAGAACAGGGTAGAAACAAGGATATAAGGCTAGGCGTCCATATATGCAGGAGCCTATGCCTTGCGAGGTACTCGC
Source organism: Pyrodictiaceae archaeon (assembly GCA_027062725.1). Lineage (GTDB taxonomy): Archaea > Thermoproteota > Thermoprotei_A > Sulfolobales > Pyrodictiaceae > QNYQ01. Next base: position 6,231 of record JAMOSW010000054.1, read on the forward strand.
CTCTCTATGGTCTCTATAGTCTTAGCTAGATCGGGGAGTTCAACTGCAGCGCCTAGCTCTCGCGCCATGTAGCCAAGCATGTAGAGCAGGAGGGGCACCCTGCCCCAGACAGTTTTCCCCTCAAGCTTTCTGCGTAGACGCTCATAGCGTGTCTTGATATACCTAGCTAGGTTCGTGAGCAGTGCCCTAGTAGTGCAGGATATTGCTATACCCTGTCTGACTGCCAGCCGCCTGGCTCCCCGTGTGAACCCGGCCGGCGCGTAAACCAGGTAGACCACGTCTGCCTGGTTGAAGTAGCGGCCGCGGAGCCTCAACACCGCATCCCTAAGCCTTGCAAGTCGTGCGGCTAGTTGCTTCGGGCTAAGGGGCCGCGAGGACTGGGTGCTAGCGTACAAGGCCACAACGAGATGAGGACCGGTCGGCATAGTGTAGACGAGCACGGTGACAGTATAGTCCCGGCTACTCACTACCATAGCTGGGTTCAGGTTCTCACCTAATAGCCGGGAGAGGCCTGCCTGCCTTCTCGAAGCACGCAGAAAGGGCAGCATGAGGCGATTGACTACGTCGAGCCTCCTCGATACCCTCTCCAGGGGCAGCAGCTTCAAGGCGACCCCTCCTTGCCTCGTGGCACATTCTCTCCTTGCTGTGCTTTGGCTGGACGGGCAGGCTTCTCGGGGGAAGACAGTACTGCCGCGTTACGGTCTTGGAGCGTTGGCGGCATTGCTC
>JAMOSW010000055.1 GCA_027062725.1 Pyrodictiaceae archaeon
GGTAGAACCCGGTGTAGAGACGAAGCAGTTCTTGCCTGGAGACGGCACGTGAGAGCCAGCCGTGGACACTCGCAAGCGCCCCCCTTATGCTAGAGACAGCGTGGGGCACCAGGGAGACACGCACATCCCTACCCGCCAGTAGGCTCAGCTCCTGCTCCGCCTCCGCCGCGTGCCGGTGGCCTCCGGCCTCGTAGGGGCGTATGGCATTCTCTCTCTCGGGGTGGTGGCTCCCCCGTGTAGGCTTGCTGCCGCCCTCACTGCTCCCCACCTTGACGTCGACGATGAGCCTCGGCTCTACGACACCCTCCTTGACGAGCGGGGCCGCCGCGAGTATCGCCGCCGTCGCGTTGCAGCCCGGCGATGCTATCAGCCGTGCTCCCCGCAGCTCCTCGCGGTGAAGCTCGGGGAGCCCATAGACGGCCTTCTCTAGGAGGTCGGGGTATGGGTGCTCCCAGCCATACCACTGCTTATACAGCTCCGGCTTCTTGAGGCGATAGTCGGCGCTCAGGTCCACAACCTGTATCCCAGCCTCGTAGAGGGCCCTGGTTGTCTCGAGGCCGGCGCCGTGGGGCAATGCGGAGAACACCGTGTCCGGCTCAGTCTTCAGCACCGCGTCCAGGCTGAAGGGTGAGAACCTTAGGCCACGGTACCAGCCACGGAGGTTGAAGTGCACAAAGTGTATGGGCTTGCCCGCGTACTCTCTTGAAGACGCGTAGACGACCTCGGCCTCGGGGTGTGTGGCGAGAATCCGGAGTAGCTCGCCGCCAGTATAGCCGGAGGCTCCAAGCACCGCGATACGCCTAGCCACAGCGCCCACCCACGTGCCGCAGTAAGCAACCGTAGGGGCTACGCGGAGTGGCGCCCTCCTTGGGCCCTTGCGCGCCCCAGGAAGGCCCCCGGAGGGCCTTACCCCGGGGCTCGGAGCACGGAGCTGGGGGGTTTTAGGGGTCTGGTGCGCCCACCGTGCACTCGGTGTCAAGCTCCCAACACCATGTCCTATCTGGTGCAGTATGTACTGTTTGTAGCTAGATGACCGTTTCAAGGCTAGCTGGTACAACAAACCGCACATTTTCCAACATTCTACCGGCCGCATCACCTGCCAACAAAGCGGTATAAGCATAGTTAGACGGTGCTGTTTCCGCACCGTCCGAAAAGGGGCATTGTTATAAGCCCTGGGGAGGCTGCACCCCCTCCACGCGGAGACCCGAGATGCCCGTACTGAAGTGCCCGGTCTGCGGCGGCGACGTAGAGGTACCAGATGACGTCATGCCAGGTGAGCTGATAGATCACGACTGCGGCGTAACGCTCGAGGTCGTGAAGAAGGAGGATGGCACAATAGAGCTGCGCCCCTTTGAGGGCGTCGGCGAGGATTGGGGCGAGTAGCCGATACAAGGAGCCGCGAGAAGCCGCACCTCTACAACACCGTCATGAAGCTGCATCCCCTCATAGCCGTGGTTTTTCCCCTACGCGCTCTGACGCGGCGTGGACCATGCTGTGAAGCATGCACACGCGTCCTAGCGGGCGCTCAGGGGCCCGGGCGCTTCGCGGGACACGTATCACCGGGTTACGGTGGTGCAGCTAGGCCTTGGAGAGGCTAGGAATGGTCTACATGGTTGCAAGATGGGAGGAGAAGGCCATAGCGAAGGCAGGAGAGAAGCGGGGCGTCAAGGTTAAGCTGCTCCACCTGCCAAGCCTCCACCTGCTGATCGGCGAGCATGTCGCCGAGCTGCCCCAGGTGGTGCTGCAGCGCAGCATAAGCCACTACGCCGCGCTGAGCAGCACCCTCGTCCTCGAGTCTCTGGGTGTGAGAGTCGTCAACACCTCTACGGCGACCGCGGCAGCCAACGACAAGATATGGAGCGCGGCGCTGCTCTCCAGGGCTGGCGTAGCTATGCCCCAGACTGGTGTCGCCTGGAGCATGGATGCCGCTCTCCGTCTCGCAGAGAAGATGGGGTACCCTGTCGTCGTTAAGCCCAGCAACGGCAGCTGGGGCCGCATGGTGGCGCTGGCTGACGACGAGGAGGATCTAAGGGCTATACTAGAGCACAGGGAGTACATGCCCCAGCCCGAGATGAAGGTGCATATGCTGCAGGAGTACGTAGCCAAGCCCGGCCGCGATATACGCGTGACTGTGGTGGGCGGCCGGCCCGTGGCGGGGATATATCGGTACTCGGAGCACTGGATAACGAACACCGCTCGCGGTGGCCGCGCCGAGCCCGCGCCGGTTGAGGGTGAGCTTGGCGAGATAGCCGTGAGGGCAGTCGAAGCAGTGGGCCTCGAGGTGGCCGGTGTGGATGTCTTCGAGCACCCCGAGAGGGGCTACCTTGTGAACGAGGTCAACCCCGTCCCTGAGTTCAAGAACACGGTCCGCGTCACCGGCGTAGACGTTGCCGGCGAGATCGTCGACTACCTCATAGGCATTCTTAGAAAGTAGGCTCTACCCCTGGGGGTGTCTCGGCGGCTTGGCGAGCTACCTCCACTTCTACGAGCCGAGAGGTATACGCGTCGCCAGGGCCATGGGCCAATACGTGTGGGACGAGGAGGGGCGACGCTACCTGGACGCATACACAGGCCACGGAGTCGCATTCCTCGGCCATCGTCATCCGCGGATAGTCTCTGCCCTCGTGGAAGCCCTCGGCTCCGTGATGGTGGCCCCGCCTAGCGTGGCGGGACGCTGGATGGAGGAGCTCCTAGAGGCACTCGAGCCCGTGCTACCCCCTGGCCTGGATCACGTCACACTGCTTAACAGCGGCACCGAGGCCGTTGAGCTGGCGCTTAAGATAGCCCGCCGCGTCACAGGAAGAAAGAACATAGTCTACTTCTCGGGGAGCTTCCACGGCCGCACGATGGGCGCCTTGTCGGTTACGAGCAGTAACCCGGGCTACCGGAGGGGCTACGAGCCCCTCGTGCCCGGCACAGTCCGGGCAAGATACAACAGCGTGGAGGACCTGGAGAAGGTCATAACAGAGGAGACCGCCGCAGCCATAGTCGAGCCTGTCCAGGGGGAAGGCGGCGTCAACCCCGCGAGCCCCGAGTTCATGAGGGAGCTGCGCAGGCTCTGCAGCGAGAAGGGCTGCCTCCTCATAGCCGACGAGGTCCAGACCGGGTTCGGCCGTACCGGCAAGACCTGGGCGATAGAGCACTACGGGGTCACGCCGGACATATTGACCGCGGGGAAGGCGATAGGCGGCGGCTTCCCCGTGAGCATGGTCGCGGTGCCAGCCTGGGTCGCGGAGAAGCTGCCCCACGGCTTCCACGGCAGCACCTACGGCGGCAACCCTATGGCCATGAAGGCTGTGGCGGCGGCGGCAAGGGTCCTCGTCGAGGAGGAGGTGCCACGCCAGGCCAGCGTGAAGGGGGCAAGGCTCATGAGGCTCCTGGGGGAGGTGCTGAGCGGGGCCCGGCCCGTGAGGAGGATAAAGGGCATGGGGCTTATGGTTGGGGTTGAGCTCCGGTTCCCGCCGGGCCGTGTGCTGCGCTGCCTCCAGGAGGAGAAACAGATACTAGCCCTCAAGGCCGGCTCCACGGTCGTCCGGCTCCTGCCGCCGTACCTCGTAACCCAGCAGGACGTTGAGGAGATGGCCCGGGGAGTGGCGGACTGTGTACATAGGGTCTATGGCGGCTAGGCTCCTCCACCGCCTCGTCTCCGTCTACAGCCCCACCTTTATGGAGGATAGTGCAGCCCGGCTTCTCCTCGAAGAAGCTCTAGCTATGGGCTTTGACAGGGCATACATAGACCCCGTGGGCAATGTCCGCCTCGTCAAGGAGCCCCCGGGCGGCGGCGAGCCCGGGGAGAGGATAGCCCTAGTCAGCCACATAGACACCGTGCCCGGCTGGGTGGAGCCCCAGCTCGTAGGCGGCGATGTCGTGCGGGGCAGGGGCGCCGTCGACGCGAAGGCCCCCCTAGCGGCGATGACAGTGGCGGCCTCACTCTACGAGCCCCGTGAGAGGATAGTCGAGGTCGTGGCGGCTGTCGGCGAGGAGGGCCCCAGCCACGGCGCCTGGTACCTTGTCGAGCGGGAGGGCTGGAGAACCCACGCCACCATCATAGGCGAGCCGACGAACACCACGAAGGTCGCGATAGGGTACCGGGGCGGCTGCCGTGTCCGCGTCACCTGCCTCGGCGAGCCCGGCCACAGCAGCAGCCCCTGGCTCTACCAGAGCGCCTGCAGCCTCGCCGTGAGGGTCTACCACGTCGCCGAGGAGCTCAGCGCCCCCGGCGTCCAGGGCTACACGCTCACCGTCACCAGGCTCGCCTGCGGCGAGGGCGGCAACGTTGTAGCCGAGGAGGCCACCGTAGAGATAGACGCCCGGATACCGATAGGCAGAGACGAGGCCGACCTCCTAAACACGCTCCGCGAGCACCTGCCACCCCAGTGCAGCGTGGCGAAAGCCAGCGAGAGATGTCTGCCACCAGTCCGCGTCCCGGTCTCCTCCCCCGCGCCTAGGGCCCTCATCCGCGGCCTCCTCTCCCAGGGCATAAGAGCGCAGCCGGTGATAAAGGCCGGCACAAGCGACATGAACATACTCTACAGGGTGTCGGGGAGCATAGCAGCCTACGGCCCAGGCAGGAGTGAGCTAAGCCACACACGCTACGAGGAAACCACCGCGGCGGAGCTGGAGATTGCCGTCAAGACCTACCTCGAGGCCCTACGCCACCTAGACCAGGCCTAGGAGAAGGAGGCCGCCAAAAGGGCGGGGTCGGCTGGGTAACCGCCCAACCATCCCCGGCACCCCTCCACACGGGGCCCGGGTAGCGCTCCCCGAAAAGCACCTCATCCCCAACAATGATGCGTACAGGGGCAGCCACCAGGCCCTAAAAGAGGAGTCGCCGGGGGCTCATCTCCGGGGGAAGAAAGGGGCTAGGGCCTTACCAGCATCACGGGGGACGCGTAGATACCGCTGCTGGGGTCCGCAGTGCCCAGCAACGTATCCGTGTACCACACGTACGTGTTGAACAGCATCGCAGGATACGTGCTTGACACGTCGAACTCTGCTGAGAGGTACACGTTCTCCAGCGTGGCGCTCGTGCTGGACAAGGAGTCGCCGACCGTCAGCCCAGCCTCGAGCAGCTTCACGTCCTCTAGCTCGAGCATAGCACCAGCCACCGGCAGGGTGACCGAGGCGTACTTCTTGGCTGAGGGTATGCTTGTGTACACGACGCCCAGGTTTGTGCTGTAGTAGCTCTGATAGCCCATGTACGCCTTGTAGCTCTTCGACACCGCCTCCGCGCTGCTTATTGTGCTGCCGAGCCAGCTGCTGCTCGACTGCTCGTCGTCAACCTCTATGAAGGGCACGAATCTGCCGTAGCTGTCCTGCACCGGCATGAAGTACATTGCGTAAGCCTTGTCGGCTATGTTCTCTATGCATATCCCCGTCGAGGTCGCAGCTCTCCTCCTTGAGGAGGTACTTGCCCACCCAATACTTGCCCTTTATGCCGACGGCGAGGTAGGCCTCTGCCCAGAACCCATCAACCGGCGGCTCCACGGCTCTGTCGAAGCTGTAGCATATGCTCCTCTGTACCCGGTTGAGCTTATGGTTTATCATGTTGCATCTGAAGTTGAGGAGGACCTTCTTGTAGACATCCAGCTGCCCGAGCGATAGCGTGTAGCCGGGGCCCAGTATCGAGACGGGACCCGCCTCGAACTTGAGGCCTATGTTGAAGTTTATCGTGTCAGCGCCAAACTTCTTAAGCTCGCTCAATATACTCGTTAAGCTTAACCTTCTCTACTTTATACGCTGCTACGTCGTAGCCGTTGAAGAACTCCAAGTCAACCATCACCAGTGGTATCTTGTCGAAGTCGCTTGAGTGGTAGACTTCCCCGCTGTAGATCCAGTAGTAGCAGGTGACCCAGGTCCCCTCGTCTACACAGGACCCCCTAACCGTGTAGGACGGCCCCTCCATCTCGGGGCCCCTATGGGGCGCTGCCACTGTCTGAGTACGCTGCTCCTCCATCCCCCCTCCGTGGGGGAGGCGCTGCGCGGGGCAGGGCCGAGCGGCAGCCCCGACCTGACAACATAGGAGACCCTGTAGACATAGCCGTTCTCGAGATACGCGACATCTATCGGCACAGTGAATGCGTCAATGATTACCTTGTTGCTGTGTGGGTCCTTCGCCGTCACGAGGACCAGGATGCCTATCCTGTGGCCCATCCTGTTGTCGGCGTTTAGCTGCCTCAGCAGGGCCCTAGCGTCCGAGGCGAACAGCGCCAGGGGGATGCGGGCAGGCCCCTTGGCACCCGCTATGCGGATGTTGTGGAAGCCTCCGCTTGGCGCTGGCCAGCTAAGTAGTGCCGAGTACTCCGGCCTAGTGCCGCCGGGCAGGGCTATGTCTAGCTCCAGGACCGGGCCCGCCACGCCCCCCGCCTGGTAGACGCGTGCATCGACTCCGCCTGCGCTATACTCGGCGACCAGCTTCTCCCCAGGCGGCACCAACCCAGCCGCATAGACAATGGACACAGCTAAGGCGACAACAGTGGCTGCTAAAAAACACCTCATCCAAGGTTTTTTACACGGCCTACGCCCAGCAAGGTCATGCCCTCTTTGCACGCTGATGCCGGGAGGACACGCTTAGAGGACACAGATAGTCCTGGAGCCAGGAGGCGAGAGAGGCCGCCATGTACTGTTTATAGAGCACTCCACGTGGCTACATCGACGACGCTAATCAAAACAATCAAACATGCTTGACTTCTCCGTAGCCACCCACACCCCCCTCCCGAGGCCGTAGTGCTTCACATGCGCCGGGTAACGCCCCTTGAGGAGCCAAAGCATCATCAACCCTAGGGGGAGGGCGGCTTCTACCTGG
>JAMOSW010000056.1 GCA_027062725.1 Pyrodictiaceae archaeon
CCCGGAGCCCTACGACCGAGCCTACGATTACCTGCGCGGGCGCGACTACGACATACAGGAGCTTATGGAGCGCATCCGGGAGCTCGGCTACGAAGACCCGCAGGAGGTCTTAAAGGTCTTCAGCAGGGAGGGCGTGATGATGTGGGAAAACGGGCGCGTGAAAATCCTAAACAGGCGCCGGCTAACCGACCTTGAGAAGCTCGGCTTCCTCGGCTTCGGCGTGTGAGGTGGTGCTTATGGAGACACTCCTGACCAAGGTCGCCCACGAGCTCAAGGAGGAGCGTCCAAAGCTCAAGCCGTCGCCGTTGGCGGTGGAGCTGAATGGGGGGCCTCTCGACCAGGACAGGCTCGCGAGGTTGGAAAGGCTCTACCGGAAGGCTATGAGCACGCCGGCGAAGCCTATGAAGGGTTCGAGAGCCGTCGTGGTTGCCAGAAGGGGTGACACCATTTACTTCCGCCGGACGCCGGAGAAGCCACCGACCGAGGCGAAGCGGAAGGCGTGGGAAGAAATGGCAAAGCTGGCAAAGCTCGCCGGAGAGCTGAGCCACGAGGAGGTCGCGGAGCTCGTGGGCGGGGAGGTCGTGGACGTTGGCAGATACCTCGGCAGGCCGGGGCTCGTGGGTAAGAAGGCCGTCCTCGTTGACGGCCAACTGCTCACAAAGAGTCAGGCGATGGCAAAGCTGTTGAAGGGCAAGCGGTGGGCGAGGCCGAGGACAAAGCTCGACAAGCTCCTCGACATCCTTGAGTGGGCGCTGGAGTGACTGTGCCACGCAACCTTTTCTTTTACATTTGTAAACTCAACCGTTGACCAACCACCTATAAAATATTGCTTTCTGCAAAGGACGGGTTTTGCGGAGCGAAAGACATAAATATCTCTTTTGCAAAAAACATACACAGAGAACGAGACCGGGAGCCCTACCGGGGGCCGAAACCCGGCAACAAAAAGAACCACTGGAGGTGGTGTTGAGATGGCGAAGATAAGGCCCCAGACCCTCGTTGCCGGTCTCGCCGGTAAGGCAACCCCTATGAATAACATCGGAGCTAAGGGATTCTACATCCAGAGCGTCGGTGCGCGCTGGTGGGTCAAAAAGAGCGGAGCTATACTCGCGAACCTCCCGTACACCATCGAGAGCCCGCACAAGGGACAGGTTGACGTTAGGGTCAAGTTCGGTGAGATTGCCCACGAGACCAAGGGAATGCCTCTCGCCGAGAGGCTTAGGGTCATAAGGGAGAGGATGTCCGGCTACAAGTCACCATACGCCATGAACCCCGAGGAGTACCCGAGCAAGAAGCGTGGCTACCACACCCTTGCCCAGCTTAAGGCAATGCTCGGTGAGACTGAGGCGAAGGGACGCACCTACGGGGGCTTCTGAAGCCCCATAATAATTATTTCGCGGAGGTGACGCGAGATGGGATTTGTTGAGGACATAAAGAACATCTTCACGGAGAAGACCGTCATCGGCCTCGGATACGCGACCGTCTCCGGCCTCGCCAGCGCCGTCATCGGTGGCGTCCTTGAGAGGGCCGGCAACGGCAACAAGTGGCTCGGCTACTTCGGAAACGTCCTCGGCGCCGGGCTGATGAGCTGGGTCGCTGACAAGATGGGCCACCCCGAGTGGAGGGGCTACGCTGTCTTCGGTGCGCTGTTCCCGCCAATCTGGGAGTGGGTTAACGACAAGGTTTCGCCCGACCAGCTCGCCGAT
>JAMOSW010000057.1 GCA_027062725.1 Pyrodictiaceae archaeon
CGGGTGAGCGAAGTCGGTGCCCTTTATCCTGTAGACGGTGGCTAGCTGGTCGCTTACGTTGACTAGCAGCTTGGTTATCTTCTTGGCCTCTGTGCTGTTAGCGGGCTTGAAGAATATCGAGCCGGGAGCCTCGCGGACGAACTCTACTGTGTTGTTGATCTTGTAGCCGGTGGTGAGGTCCTTGACGACTATCAGTACGCTCATGTTGTCGCTGCTGTAGCCGGGTGCGCTTATACGCCACTCGTCCATGGCGCCGTAGAGGTCGGCTAGGTTATTGCCGTTGGGCAGGGTGGCGTTGACGAGCCTGGGTATCCAGTACATGCCGTTGTGCTCGCGGTTCCTTATGATTAGCTCGTAGAGCTTGTAGGTCAGCGTGGTGCTTATCACGTCGCCGTTGCTGGCCTTGTAGGTTATGACTACGGTCTTGCCGTCGCTGAGTACGCCGGTGAGACTCCTCTGGAGGCTACCGTTGGGGTAGAGTACCTTGACGCTGGCGGTGTCGGTGGTGCCTATCCTGGTTATGTTGAGTATTGCCTCGTAGTAGCCGGTGCCGTTCTCTACCACGTAGATGAACTTCACGTTGCTGTTGAGGTTGCCGGCTACGGTTATGTTGGCTAGGACGTAGTCGGTGCTAGCGTTGGGGTCGAAGATCCTGACCTTGACCTGCATTCCGTAGCTGATTATCTTGCCGTAGCTGTCGACGCTTGTCTCTATGTATGGCTGTGTTGTCTCTTGTGCGGCTGCTATCGCTACCGGGGCCCTGGGTAGTAGGGGTGCTATGCTGGGTAGGAGCATGAGGGCTAGGATGGCTAGTGCCGAGGCTAGTCTGAGGGTGTTCACGGGGTGTCACCCTTTCCGCTCACTGTGTCTTACCTTTGGCCGTGTGGGGGTGTTAGGGAGCTGTGAGGGGTATAAGGGGGGTATGCCGGCTTCTGCATGCAACTGCATGCACTCTGTTTTTAGGTGCAGAGCGTTGCTCTGGGCTCCGGCGGCTGCGCCCCCGACGGGCACTAGCCACACGCCCATCCGCGAGGCAAGGACGGCTATGCCTAGGCGGAGGCGGCTCGTCCCGGTCTCGGAGGACATTGTGGAGCAGCTCGCGGCGCTTGCAAGGCGCAGCGGGCTCACTATACCGGAGCTCGCGGACACCATCCTCGGCCAGGCTGTGAGGGTGCTGCGCAGCCGCGACGATGTTGCGGGCGTGCTTGCGGACGCTGTGGTGCTCGCAGACATAGCCCGCCTGGGCGGCTCCCCGGTGCCCCTCGAGGCGCTGGGCCGCCTCCTGGAGGCCGTGGGGGAGGACGCCTACCGGGGCTTCGTAGACGAGGCTGCCGGCCTTGCGCGCCTGGTCGCGGTAAGCGCGCGGGCGAGGGGCGTCGACCCCCTCCATGGGCTCAGTGTCGTGGTGCGCACCTTCTACCCGGGCGCCGCGGTGGACCTGGTGGAGGAGGGGGACGGCTGGCACCGCCTCGTGGTGGCGTCCCCGCTCCTCCGGGGCCGGCTGCTTGGCCTCGTGGAGCGCTCCCTGGTCTCCGTCGTGGAGGGGTTTGGGGGCGAGATAGCGGAGAAGGAGGCCGAAGAGGGCCTGGTGGCTCTCAGGTTCCGTGTGCGGCAGCAGAGGCTCCTACCGTTCCTCCGCAGGCGGGGAGGCGCCGGGGGCTCGGGGGGGTGAGTAGCGGCCTTGGCGCGGCGCCGCAGCGTGATGCTCGACGAGGAGCACGCCGAGCTGCTCCGCCGGCTGGCGGAGCGGTATGGGATGAGTGTCTCCGCCTATCTGCGGAGCCTTGTGAGGGCTGCCTGGGAGGCGGAGGAGAAGGGGTTCTCTGCGCAGCGTCTCCTCCGCCGCGCGGTTATCTTCGAGAACCTTCTCCGGCTCGGGGGGGTGCTGGCGCCCCGCGAGCTGCTCGGCTGCGTGGAGCCCGGGGAGGCTAGGCGCCGCGGACGGGAGCTAGGCTCCCTGGCGAAGAGGCTTGGCCTTGACGTGATGGAGTACCTTGCGTGGATAGTTGAGAGGCTCGGCGTGGGCGTGGCGGAGGCCGACCGGGTGGTGCTGCTGCCGAGGGAGGGCCTGGAGCCCGTCGTCGAGCTCCTCGCCGGCATGGCGGAGGGGGCTGGCCTTGTCGTGGAGGGCAGTCTCCGGGCGGGCTACGTCGTCGCAGCGCCGGGGGAGGACTAGAGCCCATACTGCATAATGAAGGCTATCTTCTGCTCGCCCCAGGGCAGCGGGGCTACGACGCCCGCGGGGCGGGGGTAGGGGCTGGGCGCCAGCCTCCACCCAGGCGGCACGCGCGGCGGCTCAACCGTCACCCTGGCAGTCGCAGCTGTCGTTGCCGTGACCGACACGCGCGGGCCTATGACGCGGCAGCCGCTGTATGCCAGCGGCACAGCCGAGGCCGGGTAGACCACCCTCCGGAGCGCAATTGGCGCAGTGGAGGCGTTGCGCGCCTCAACCCTCACCTGCATGCCGCACCTCGGGGGCTCGCCGCAGGGCAGCGGCTGTGAGGGGGCCCAGCGGGCGAGCACGCCGCGGCTAGGGGGCCCGTATAGGGCGTACTTCGCTTTCCCGACGGGGAACGCGTCCACAAGACCCCCCTCCCCCTTCTCTCCCGTGTATGGGGCTACGGCTACGTCGTGGCCTATTACGGCACAGAATGTGGCGGCCTCGCCCGGGGCGAGTAGAACCGGCTTCTCGAGGGCTATCATCACGTAGCCTGTGAGCCTCTCCGGGTAGAGCAGTGGAGCCACGGGGTAGAGGAGCACCCTGCAGGAGGGGACAAGGGCCTCCGGGCCTCCGGCTCTACGGTACACGCAGCCCCCTGGCCCCTCAGCAACCTCCACCGTGACTCCGCATACGTTGCGCCCCCCAGGGCCCATGACACCGTAGCACTCCTCGACGCCACTAGTCGCCACGAGGGTAGCCCCCCGGGAGGCTGGAGAGGAGAAGAGCAGGGCGGGAAAAGGAGACAGGAGAACACCGGCTCCAAATGGGTATAAAACGAGGAGAGGAGCAGGGGTAGGGGCTACTCGGCTGCTATGAGGGTGACTGTGCGCAGCACGCCGGGCAGAGTCCTTATCGCTGTGACCGCCTTGTCTATCTTCTTGAGACTGTCGGCAGTTATCTTCGCGGCTACATCGTACTCGCCGTAGACGACGTAGGCCTCAGCCTCCACGCCCGCTTCGGCGGCGACACGTCGTATCTTCTCGGCTATCTCGTACTCTCTACCAATCTCTGTCACGATGAGCACGAAGGCTACGACCCTCTCGGCCACAGGGCTCCACCCCCACGATGTTCTCCGTGCAGCCGCCTCCGGCCCCTCCACGGTAGACACGTGTCTACAGCCTCCTCTGCCCCGCGGCGGTGCTCAGCCCTGGGCTAGCCGCGGCACCTCCCCAGCGGCCCGACACGGCCTCGGCCTATAGCCCGCCAGTCACCGCGGCCGCCGCGGGGCCCCACCCTGGAGGGGCCGTCCGGGCTGTGATTGATCAGCTGTGGGGCAGTCTAAACAACTTCCTCGCGAGCCTCCCGAGGAGCGGTTTTTGGCCCACACACCTGGTCTTCCAGCGGAGGCCTTGCCGCGAGAGCGCCAGGTAGAGCAGTGCAGCGTAAACCGCGTCCTCTAGAGGATCGTGGAGCCTCCTGGGGAGCGTCTCTATCCCCACTATCTCCTGGAGGGCTTGTTCTAGGCTGTAGTGACCCCTTGTCGCTGCCTCTGTGCGCCGCGCCGGGTTCGAGAGAAGCACGCCCAGGATGTCTATGTAGCAATAGGTCCGCTCCATGCCGCGTCTCACAGACTCCGCGGCGAGGAGCCTGGCATCATGCGGGCCGTAGGTTATGAGCGTGTAATTGGCCGCCTCGGCGAGCAGCTTCTCTATGGAGGTATTGGGCTTCACCCGCGACTCTCCGCCCGTAATCCCATGGACGAGGGCTGTCCTCCCGGCATGCGCGTCTAGGGCGACCGCGTAGAGCGCGGAGGAGAGGTCAACCATGCTGCCGCGCACCGGGACGAGGGCGGCCGCAACCACACGGCACCTCCTCGGGTCGAGACAGGTCGCCTCGACGTCGACAGCCGCCAGGCGCTGCATGGCTGCAGCCTCCCACCGCCCGGGGGCACGCTACATCGGGGAGCGGGCTCGGTCCACCAGTCTCGCCGCCGACTGCAGCGCTGCCCGGAGCAGCTGGCGCTCGTGGCCGCTTAGCTGGCCCGTGTCGAGCACACGAGCACCGGTGACCGCCAGGCTCCAAGCGGCGTAGCCGAGCCCGACCCGGTAGGCGTGGAGAGCGTCCTCGGCCAGGTCGGAGGGGATAACCGCCTCCCCGGCGAGGGCTAGTATGCGCTCAGCGGTGTTGACCTCCCTCCACATGCCCGAGGCCGCATGGAGCGCCTTGGCGGCATAGGCTAGCGGCGCTAGTAGGTCCAGCTTGAGATCCACGCGGCGCGGAAGCCGGCCGAGGACACCCAGCCTAGGCCTATAGGCGGCCAGGGCTGCCCGCAGCGCAGGGCCCGCACCCTCCGCCTCAATGTTCTCGGCTATGAGCCTGCGCAGCTCCTCGCCTACCCGGGAGCCACGAGGCCAGATAGTGACTGCGTCCAGGAGGAGGCCTAGCTCGACCACACCACGGGCCGGGTCACGGAGGAGGCTACGTACCCTGTCCCCGAGCTCGTCGAGGCTATACACTAGCCTCCTCGCCGTGTAACCGTGACTGCAGCCAGGGAACCCCACCGCATCGAGCAGGTCCTCGACCTTGCCGGCCAGCTCCTCTGCCTCGCGGCGGCTCAGCCTGCCAGGCTCGTAGACAAGGAGCGTGTCGCGATCAGTGGGCAGGGGCTGCTCCTGGCGGGCCAGGCTGCCTGCAGCCAAGTAAGCTGCGCCACCGGCAACCCCTGCTTCTCCCGCCGCCAGCGCGGCGGCGTGCTCCACCAGGCTTCTCAGCGCGAGGCTCGCCATCCGGGCATAGTGTTCCGCCCTACCGGGGGCCGAGGACGGTGAGAGCCTCGAGAGGCTGCGGCGGAGGAACCTCACCATGCGGCGGTAAGCGGCGCGCAGCTCATCGGGGGTCTCCGCCGCAGAGAGGAGGCGGCGAGCATAGAGGGGGCCCAGGGCCTCCGCATAGGCTATGTCGCGGACTGTCACAACCCCACGGACGCGGCCCTCTTCGCGGACAACCAGGTGCTTCACATAGTGCTCCATCATTACCCTTGCGGCCTCGATGCACGTCGCACCAGGCTCTACACTCAGCGGGCTAGGCGTGCCACAGGATTCAACAGCCACCCCAGACGGCACGCCCCCATGCTGGGCGATTATCCGCCTAAGATCAGTATCTGTAAATATTGCTATAGCGTCACCGTCTCTGCAGACAAGTATAGAGGAGACACCATGCCTAGCCATAATCCTGACCGCGTCTAGGCAGGACGTGCCGGGCTCAACACAGACCGGGGCACGGTGCACTAACTCGCCGACTATACATGCCTCGGCCTCGGCGAGGCCAGCCAGTATAGGCCTGCCACAGTCGCCCGGGAAGTATATCAGAACAGACTCCTTCTCCCCCCGCACCTCGCCCTCAGCAACCACATAGTCGCCGACAGTGTACAACACATCCCTATAGACTATGGAGCCGGAGTAGACCACTAGGAGTCCCTTGACGTTGAGCTTCTCGCCCTCTGCCAGGTATAGGAGCTTAGAGCACGAGAGAGCCTCCTCAACAAGACGGGGGTCGAGGCCGGGGAACACGTGCTTCTCGATAAAAAACGCCAGGTCGCGGGGCACGGGGCCACCCATGGCGTAGGACCTCCTGGCTAGGACTGCTTGGCCGGCACCCTTATCCTCTCGACCAGCTCCTGTACCTCACGCGGCGGCTCACGGGTAATCAGCGACACAGCGACAGTTACCACCAGGTTCACCAGGAAGCCGATAACGCCCCATGCTATGCTCCCTATCTTCTGGCCCATTATGGTTACCGGTTCTATCCAGCCCAGGGAGACCGCGACCACGTAGGGCACTGTGACTGCTAGGCCTGCGAGCATTCCCACTATAGCTGCCTCCCTGGTGGTCCTCTTCCAGTGCAGACCCAGTATCATGGCTGGGGTTAGCGTTGAGGCAGCGAACGCAAATGCCCATGCGACTGTCTTAGCTATGTAGGCCTTTATGGCTGGATTAGCGGCCATTAGGTAGGCCAACAGGCCTGCAACGAACGCTATCACGACCATCGAGAGCCTGGCAACCATTAGCTCCTTGCGCTCGCTCGCACGGGGATTTATTATGGACTTGTATATGTCGCGCGTCGCCGCAGTAGTCATCGCGAGTATTAGGCCGTCCGCGGTGGATAGGGCCGCCGATATACCGCCCACTAGTATTATAGAGGCCAGCAGTGCACCGAGGCCATACATGTCGGGTAGGCCCAGCACCGCTATATCCTTGTGTATGCTTAGCGATACCTTATCAATGCCATACTCGAAGATGCCATTCCTATTAGTGTCCTCGACGACTGTCTTTATCAAGCCGGCGCTCATCCATTTCTTGACCCAGTCGCCGCCCACCACGACTACACCGTCGCTTATACGGACAGGCTCGTTGGCAGCCCAGGCCGGAAGGTTCGCTGCCACGTACTCA
>JAMOSW010000058.1 GCA_027062725.1 Pyrodictiaceae archaeon
CCTACACCTTCCTCTGGGAGCGCAACGGCGTGGTGGACAAGGAGAACATCGACTACATACTGCTCAAGAACGGCTGGCCGGCCGAGGTTAAGGACCACGGCTGCCTCTGCGACGTCCTCGTGTCCGACCACAGGCCGGTGTGGGCGGTCATCGAACTGCCGTGAGGTTTTTTATTTCCCTCTCCCACTTTTCTCCATGCCGCCGAGGGTCAAGGTTAGCAGGCTGATGGCATACATACTGCGCCACTCACCGGAGGAGTTCGGCCTAAAACCCGACGTTGAGGGCTTCGTCCCGCTGAGCGAACTCGTCAGGGCGCTCCGAACGGTTTACCCGGACGTTACCGAGGATTTTGTGTGGGAGATCGTCGAGAGGGACTCCAAGGGGCGCTACGAGATTAGAGACGGCAAAATCCGCGCCCGCTACGGCCACAGCTTTCCAGTCTCTTTGAACCACGAAGAGGACACCGAGTCGAGGGTTCTCTACCACGGCACGCCGAGGAGGAACCTTGCGAGGATTATGCGCGAGGGTCTCAGGCCGATGAGGAGGCAGTTCGTCCACCTCAGCACGAGCAGAAGCGAGGCCCTCGAAACCGGCAGGAGGCACGGAAAAGATGTGGTCCTCTTAATCATCAACGCGGACTGCCTGAGGAGAAAGGGTTTAAGGGTTTACAAAGCCGGAAAGAACGTGAGGATAGTGGAGAAAGTCCCGCCTGAGTGCATCACCCTGGCAGTTTGAGGGCCAAAACGAATGCCAGCCCGAGGGGAATCAGTGTGCTGACGAAGTTCAGCTGGAAACTTATCCCTGACAGGTAGCCCCCGATTAGCGGCCCTACCACCCAGCCGAGGCTCATCATGGCGTTGAGCAGGCCCATCGCCTGGCCGCGTTCGCTCACCTTCACCCTCTCGGCCACGTAGGTGGATGCCGAGTTCAGCGTCATCGACCACTTCACGCCCGAGATGAACGCTATGGGAAGCATCAGGTAGATGTTCTTCGCGAAGGCGTAGCCGAGGAAGGCTATACCGTAGCCGGCTATGGAGAGCATGTAGAAGTTCCTGGCGCCGTGCTTGTCTATCAGCTTCCCGATGTAGTAGCCGCTGAGCGCAGCCGCGAGGGAGTCTATGCCGAAGAGAATCCCGACCCACTCCTCGCCGAAGGTCTCGCCGAAGTAGACCGAGACCACCGAGTAGACCTGCCCACTCGCTATCATCGCCAGCAGGACGCTGAGGTAGAACAGACCAAGCTCGCCCCTCATGAGCTTCCCGAGGGCTGTTTTCCTGACCGTCACCCTTTCGCTCTCCCTTCCCTCCTGGGGGATAAGGAGCAACCTGGGGGCCCTCCTCCCCCTCGGCCTCTCGCGCATGGCCAGGGCTATCGCCGTGGAAATCACCAGCAGGACGCCGGAGAACACGAATATCCCATCTATCCCAGTTCTCTTCACGAGGAAGCCGCCGAGGAAGTTGCCCACCATGAAGCCCGAGTTCTCGACGGTGGAGAAGATGCCGTAGGCCGAGCCTATCCTCGTGGATAGCTCCGCTATGAGGGCCGACTTGGCCGGCATCATCGCCGAACCCAGCGCCCCCTGGGCCGTCCTGAGGACGAGGAGGGCGAGGGGAGTCGAGACGAGCGCCATTGTGGTGTAGAATACCCCAGTTGAGAACAGACCGAGGGCTATGA
>JAMOSW010000059.1 GCA_027062725.1 Pyrodictiaceae archaeon
CTCCTTAACCCTCTGTAGTCTCAGCACGTCTCCTCGCTGGCTGGTGGCGCTGGGCTTTGAGGCAGCCAGACTGGCTTCTCGGCTGCGTAGTCTACACGAGCCCCTTCGCCGGCCCCGGCGTTGCAGCTGTGGCGGACTGTACCGTTGAGGGCCAGGTCTCTAGCCTGCTTGACGCGCTAAGGGAGCTTGCTAGGTTCGCCGCGGACGCTATGGGCGTGCCGGAGGTTGTGGGGATAACGAGCTACAGTATAGAGCACATGAGGAGGCTCGGCTATACTGTTGCGAAGGCGTTCCTTGCAAAGGGCGAGGCTAGAATAGTGACATACAAGGAAGAACTAGTCAATGCCTCGGTGGTTGTGCCGGGGCTACAGGTTAGGCCCCTCCGCGTCGGCACGCCGCTCGCCCCGCCCGTGCCAGGCTCTCCACTTAGGAAGCCCCTGAGCCAACCCCTCGTTCCAAGACTCATCGCCTACCGTGTTGAGGAATCCGTCCC
The DNA here is from genome assembly GCA_027062725.1 of Pyrodictiaceae archaeon. Taxonomy (GTDB): domain Archaea; phylum Thermoproteota; class Thermoprotei_A; order Sulfolobales; family Pyrodictiaceae; genus QNYQ01. The sequence goes on from JAMOSW010000059.1 coordinate 494, forward strand.
CTCGCACCCAGGCGAGATAACGCTAAGCGAGGGTAGCATAGGGGTAACTATAGGCCTAGACGAGCTGCGTGATAGAGCGGTGCCTCGCCGTCTGGCGCTCCACTGCGTGACTGGGTGGACCGCCGTGAAGACGTGGAATGTGGTCAGTATCGCAGAGCTCCTTGCAGAGCACGGCATGAAGCCGGCTAGGTGGGCTATCGCCCAGAGTAGCGGGGGATACAGTGCCTCCATACCCGGCGAGGCGCTAAATGACACGCTGATAGCGGTAGGCATGGAGGGACAGCCACTGCCGCCAGAGCACGGCGGCCCCGCCAGGCTCATAGCGCCAAGCCTCTACGGCTGGAAGCATGTCAAATGGGTAAGCAGCATACACCTTGTCGACGGCTATGTTGACGGCTACTGGGAGGCCAGGGGGTACCATGAGAATGGCAGGGTAGGGCTTGAGGAACGGTTCAAGCTACGAAACCCGCGGCTGGCCCCGTTGACACGGTACGGCAAACCCTAAACGCTCCCGCAGAGGGTATACTGTCCCTCGCCTACAGAGGCCGGGGATGTGGGTAGAAGGCCGCAGCCGCTGATGGGCCGCCTACCCTCCCCCACCCCGGGGAGGGGATGGGGTGGCGAGGGACGCCCGAACCCTCACCAGCTCCACCTCGTCATTCTTGGTCGTTCGGTGTCAGCGATGAGCTCTGCGTTTGTGGCTAGGCTCCTTCTTGAGGCGCTTGCCCGAGGTGAACGATGCGTCAAGCTCCAGTCAATGCCGCTCATAGAGCGGAGCCTGGCAATGCGCAGCGTGCTGGACGGCGTCGTACGCGACGATGATAAGATATGTGTAGAGGAGCCTATGAGGCTGGCTCTCCACGCCCTACGCATGGGCGTCCCCGAGAAGACTGTCGCAGCAGCATTGGACTGGCGGATGTTCGAGGAATATGCGGCCTGGGCCCTGGAGGAGGCCGGTTTCCACGTATGGCGCGGGCTGCGCGTACACGGTCCCGGCGGGTTCCAGGTGGATGCCCTAGGGCTAGACGGCTATGGCCGTGGCGTCGTCGTCGAGTGCAAGCACTGGAACCCACGGGTTAGTAGTCCTTCAAGGCTCCGCGAGGCAGCTAGGCGCCACCTAGAGAGGGTGCGGCGCCTTGCCAGATACTGGCACAGACTGGATCTACCGCGGCGCCGCTACCGGCTCGTGCCTCTGCTCCTCGTCCTCCGTGAGACAGGCTTGCCAAGGATAATTGAGAGAGTCCCCGTGGTGCCAGTGTCCAAGCTCCGAGGACTCATAGAAGAGCTCGACTACGTAATAGACGACCCCTCCGTAGCGGTAGTCGAGACCCCAGGGGAGGGCTAGATGACTAGCTCCTCCTGCTCCAGCCTCCGCCTCGTGAGGCCCAGCTCCCAGAGCTCTACCCGTCTCCCGCCATAGAGAACAACGTTGTCCGCGCCCTCGGCTAGCGCCGCCGCTGCCCTGCCTACCGCGTCGGCCTTCATTATGCCGCTCCCGCTCGTCCCCCCAGCCACGACCAGCCCCTCGGCCGGGCTATGGACGACGGGCCTGGAGTCGATGCTGACGTCGTAGAAGCCGGCCCAGGCTGCGTCTGGAGAGGCCGCGGCGGCGAAGGCAGGCAAGTAGCTCCGGAGCACCGGCGCGACGCCATACTCGTATATCCACGGCTCCGGCTGCGGGTCGGGCTCCCAGGCTAGAGGGTGACCTAGGCGTGTACTACCCCCAGTCCAGAAGCTGTTCTCTTCGGGGACGGGCCTCACGTAGACGCCCCGGGGGAGCAGCACAAACGGCATGAAGCCGTGGCGGTTGAACCCCTCGGCGCGTAGTAGGCGGCGGAGGGGCCCAGTCGCGGCCCTCACGACGTAGACGCGCTGCTTCTTTGGCCGAAAATGGGGGTCAACACCTATAGGCTCGAGCAGCTTGTAGGCCTCGGCACCAGCGGCCACGATGGTTGCCTCCCTGGGCCTGACCTCGGCGCCGCTCGCTAGCTCCACGCCCGCCACGTAGCCCTCCTGCCAGGGCAGGGGCTCGCCCCGCACACCGAGCTCGGGCCTAGGCTTGACTATCAGCCGTTTCGCCTCGCAGCCGTAGAGGAACGATACGCCACGCTCCTTCGCCTCGCGGGCGTAGTGCTCTACGAGTCTCTCGGGACGAAGCACGCCCGCGGGCTGGAAGAGCACCGCCTTGGCGACCTCGGGGAGCCCCATCAGCTCCCCCTCCTCGCCGGGACGCCGCCTAAGCCCAATAGCGTCCTCAAGGAACACGGCGTCGAACCAGCGGCTCTCTACGCCGAGCTCCCTAAGCCAGGAAGCGTACTTCTCGAACCTCTCCACGCTAGCCTCGGGCAACACGAAAAGATAGCCGAGATCTAGCATTCCGAGATCCGTGCCACCACGCTGGACCGACATGTAGTACTCTATGCTCGAAAGTGCTAGCATTACGTTAAGCTTTGAGGAGAACACTGCCCTGAACGCTGCAGCGCTCCTACCAGTATCCCCATGGCCGGGTCCATGCCTCTTCTCAACGACCAGGATACTGCAGCCACCACACCTACCCGCGACGTGGTAGGCGGTGGCGAGCCCGACTATGCCGGCGCCCACGACAACATAGTCTGGTCTCTCGAGGCCGGGGGGCAGACTACACGCCATGGATTGTTCCCACGCTTAGCCCCCAGCTTGAGGCCTAATACACACTCGCACGGCTAGCAGACGGCGAGAAGACCCCGCCCCTGCGGCCATCCAAGTGCGCCGAGGACGCGGCGCTGTAGCCGCAGGGGCGCCGAGGAGGGGCCAGCAACACTAGCACTGGTTTAACGCCTTGTCCGCATAGGCTAGCGCCTCGTCCACGAGCTCGCGTGCATTGCCAAGGTAGTTCTCGGGCTTGAGACGCTGCAGCTCCCTTGGGTCGAGAAGGCTCCGTATGCCGGGCACCTCCCCGGCAGCCTCATGGAGCATTTTGCCCTCGGAGAGTGCCTTCCTCGCAGCCTCCCTGGCAAGCCTGTACGCCTCCTCCCTCCCAAGCCCCCTCTCTATGAGCATATTCATCAATGCCTCTGTGAGCACAGTATGGCCTGTAAGCTCGAGGTTCCTCGTCATCCTCTCCTTGCTGTACCGCAGCCTCTCCAAGAGCGCATGGGTATCAAGCAACATCTGGTCAAGGATAAGCAGCAGGTGGGGCATGGCGAACCTCTCGAAACTGCTGTTGGAGAGATCCCTCTCGTGCCAGAGCACTATGTTCTCGAGGAACCCCGTCACGAGACTCCTCGCCGCCCTAGCCAGGCCACTCACTCTCTCCGCAGTGACGGGGTTCGCCTTCTGGGGCATGGCACTGCTCCCGACCGCGCCTCCACGGTCCTCCCAGAGCTCGCCTATCTCTGGCCTCGAGAGCTCCCGGACCTCGACCGCCAGGCGGTCCAGCTGGCTCGCCAGTATAGCCAGCGCGGCTGACAGCTCGGCATGCCCGTCCCTGGGCGCTACCTGGGTCGTGATTGGGTGGGGCTCGAGCCCTAAAATGGAGGCGGCTGCATGCCGTACCTCCAGGCCCCTGCCGCCCCAGGCCGCCATTGTGCCCGTCGCGCCCCCTATTTTGGCCCGCACCAGGCGCTTCTCTACGCCACACAGCCTCTCATAGCTCCTGGCCAGCTCGTACACGTAGTTCGCTAGCTTGAAGCCAAGCGTCACCGGCACCGCGTGCTGGCCGTGCGTGCGGCCAGCCATGACGACGTCTCTAGTCTCCGATGCTAGCGCCGAGAGCTTTGAGATAACGCCGCGAAGCCTATCCTTGAGCAACGCCAGGGCGTCGCGAAGCACTAGGGCCCATGCAGTGTCCACTATGTCGTTGCTCGTCGCCCCATAGTGGATCCACTGTCTGGCCTTCTCGTCGCCGCGGCGTGCCGCGAGGAAGACCAGCGCGGCGACATCGTGCCCCGTCTCCCTCTTCTCCGTCTCGTAGACCTCCTCGGCGCTCACAGTAGCCAGCGCTGCCTGGACGCTCTCCGCGGTACCCCTCGGGGCTATGCCGGCCTCCTCAAGCGCTCTGGCTAGTGCCGCCTCAACCCTCTTCATTTGCTCAACCAGGTTCTCACGTGAGAGGATGCGCCGCATCTCGCTGCTGCCGTAGCGCCACTCGAAGACGCAGACGGGCTCCCGCCGCAGAGCCCATACACCGCGTGGCTGGGCTAGCAGCCCAGCGCTGTGGGTAATAAGGACGGGGCAGGAGGGGCGGCGTGGCTGTGGGGCTCTCTAAAAAGGAGCGCTGTGCCGCCGCTCCTGGGCTGGGTGGAGGGTAGAGCGCTGTGCCGCCCGTGCTCGAGGTGCGCAACCTCTATGTGCAGTACTTCACGCTCCGCGGTGTCGTGCGGGCCGTGGAAGGTGTGAGCTTCAGCCTCCGCCCCGGCGAGGCGCTGGGCATCGCGGGCGAAAGCGGTTGCGGTAAGTCTACTCTCGCGTGGGCGCTTCTAAGGCTCGTGCCTCCTCCGGGCCGCATCGTGAGGGGCGAGATAATAGTCGACGGTGAGGACATCGTCCCGATGAAGGAGTCCGAGATTAGGGCGCGGATACGCTGGCAGAAGGTAAGCATGGTGTTCCAGGGCGCTATGAACGCATTGAATCCCGTCTACCGCGTATGGGAGCAGATAGCGGAACCTCTCATAGTCCACAGGGGGATGACCAAGAGCCAGGCCTTCAAGAGAGTCATCGAGCTACTCAATATGGTTGGTCTCGACGAGAGCATAGCTTACCGCTACCCCCACGAGCTAAGCGGCGGCCAGAAGCAGAGAGTAGTCATAGCAATGGCCCTCGCCCTAGACCCTCCAATACTGATAGCGGATGAGCCCACAACTGCGCTTGACACGATAGTGCAGGCCCAGATACTCAACCTCCTCAAGAAGCTCAAGGAGGAGCTCGGAACCTCTATAATACTCATAAGCCACGACCTCAGCGTCATAGCCGAGCTAGCCGACAAGATAGCGATAATGTATGCAGGCAAGATAGTCGAGTACGGGCCCAGCGAGCAAGTCTACAACAACCCGCGCCACCCCTACACCAGGGCCCTCCTCCGCGCAATACCCCGCCTCCGCGGCCCCAAGGAGAAGCTAGCCTACATCCCCGGCCAGCCCCCCGATCTCCGCGCACCCCCACCCGGCTGCCGCTTCCAGCCACGCTGCCCCGACGCAATCGAGGTCTGCAAGAAGAAGGAGCCACCCTACTACCACTTCGGCGGCGGCCATGTGGCCGCGTGCTGGCTCTACAGCGGCCACCGCGAGGTCGAGAGCCCGCTCCAGGTCGAGCACGAGCTCGAAGAGGCCGAGCACAGCTAGTACTACAGTGCATGGGACACAGACGCGCCCCGGTCCTCACCCCTCCTCCCGGGGACTCTGCTAGGGTGAGCCCAGGTTGCCACAGGAAGAGTTCGACAAGAGCAAACTCGAGGAGGTTGTCGAGGCGCTGGTCTCAGGCAGGCTACGTTTCCACGAGGCAGAGAGGGTCCTCGGCAACAGCAATGCCGCCGCGCTGGCTAGGCGGCTGGCCCTGGAGCGCATGTACGGCGTCGGCCTCTCGAGCATCGGCAGCACTATACTCGACTTCGAGGAGCTTGTGGGCAGAAACATAGAGAACCCTATCGGCGCCGTCCAAGTCCCCGTCGGCGTCGCCGGGCCTCTGCGCGTCATCGGCGACTATGCCCGGGGCGACTACTATGTCCCGCTCGCTACCACAGAGGGCGCCCTTGTGGCCAGCATAAACCGTGGCGCAAAGGCTATAACCATGGCCGGCGGTGCTAGGGCAAAGGTCCTAAGGGACGGCATGGCCCGTGCACCGGTGTTCTGGACCCCCAGCATAGTGGAGGCCAGGAGACTCATAGACTGGGTGCGAGAGAACCAGGAGGCAGTGAAACGGGCGGCAGAATCCACTACCCGGCACGGCAGGCTGCTCGAGGTACAGCCGTTCCAGGCGGGCAACATGGTGTGGCTACGCTTCGTCTACCACACCGGCGACGCTATGGGCATGAACATGGCAACAATAGCCACCGACGCGGCCGTGGAGTACATTCTCTCGAACTTCCCCGGCCAGGCCC